>NZ_JBXAPF010000002.1:0-302116 GCF_058803665.1 Lysinibacillus sp. GW821-FHT14F06 | reverse complement strand
ACACGGTTTTAATCTGTGCGAAAGCGAAGCGACAGCAACACGGTTTTAATCTGTGCGAAAGCGAAGCGACAGCAACAATTACGCCAAGGCGAAATTGATGTAAATATTTCGTAAAGGTATTTTTGTTAGAATAATATAGAGGAATCTTGAATAGGAGGTATTTTGTGTCTATTAAAGTCAGAAGTATGGTGTCATTTGGTCTTATTGTATTATTAGTGGTAATCCTGGGGTTTTTTCAGCAGCAAAATGCTAAATCCCAATTAAAACAAATACACTTAATGAAGGAAAAGACATTGCAATCAGCACTACTAGCAGATGAGATGAAGCTAGCGGTGGTTCAGGTTCAGCAATACTTGACAGATATTAGTGCTACAAGAGCACTAGACAATTTAGATGATGGATTTGAGCAGGCAGAAAAATATAGTAAAATTTTTAATCAAAATTTAGAACAGCTGAAAAGCTTGCATACTCAGAATCAGGAAAAACTAGATTCCATTAAAGTAGCATTTGATCATTATTATAGCACTGGCCAAGAAATGGCTAATAGCTATATTCAGGGGGGACCTGAGCAGGGCAATAAAATTATGCTGGAATTTGATACGACCTCTGTTGAAATCAATGAAAAAGTAGAAATATTTCAACAAGAAAGCATTACTCAAATGCAAAATTCTTTAACCGACGTTGAAAAGCTTATAGATGATAATAAACAGTGGTTTTTATGGATATTTGCCGTTATTGTCCTGATTTGTATCGTTGTCGGCTTTATACTTGTACGTTCCATTGTTGTACCTGTACATAAATTAACTTCTGCTGCAGAAGTAATTGCTAAAGGTGATTTATGTCAAAAGGATATAGAGGTCAGAACAAATGATGAAATTAAGATTTTAGCAGATTCCTTTAATTTAATGAAAACTAATTTACATTCTTTGATACGTAGTATGACTGCTAATGTTGAGCATACTACTTCAGCAGCTGAACAACTAGCTGCCAGTACAGATGTAATTTCTGATTCCTCTAACGATGTTGCAAACTTAGTGGAGGGAATGGCAGCAAATGATCATCAAGCAGCTGCCACTGGTCGTGAAAGTTCGATTGCAATGGATGAAACAGCCCGAGGGGTTCAACGTATAGCGGAGGCTACGCAGGTGCTTCATTCTAAAGCTATAGATACACAGACTATTGCGAATGATGGCGAAAAAACATTGCATATCGCAGAAAATCAAATAGCAATCATCCAGGAATCTTCTAATAAGACAAATGAGCGTATTAAGCAGCTAAATAGACAATCAGCTGAAATCGTTCAGATTACGAAAGTAATAACGGATATTACCGAACAAACAAATCTTCTAGCATTAAATGCTGCTATTGAGGCAGCGCGTGCTGGTGAGCATGGTAAAGGTTTTGCAGTCGTAGCTGATGAGGTACGCAAGTTAGCGGAGGAATCGAAAGCATCTGCTAATCAAATTGTTGATTTGATCGCACTTATCCAGCAGGAAATGAAGGAAGTCGATAAGGCTGTAAGTGTAACGGTATTAAATGTGGATGAGGGTGTCACATTTATTCAAAATGCGCAAAAGTCTTTCGATGAAATTTTACATGCCATTCGCGAGATGACTGGACAAATTGAAGATGTTTCAGCCTCTACGCAACAAATATCTGCAAGCACTGAAGAAATGGCTGCATCGGTCAATGAAATGTCCAACTCTGCCGTTCAAGCTGCCCAGCAATCAGAAATAATTGCCTCAACAATTGAAGAGCAAGCAGCAACAATTGAAGAAATAAATGCCGTTGCAAAATCATTAAGCGAAGAGGCTCTGACAGTGAAGGAAGAAATTAATAAATTTAAAGTTTAAGTGAGGACTGTAGACTACGAAAGTCTGTTATTACTTTTTATACAAGTGAGGAGTTTCCAAATATTTTGGAAACTCCTCACTATATTTTCTAGAATATATCTTCGGTATACATTATTCTTCATCATAACAACGTAGCATTCTATAGCCGACACGAACATGGGTCTGTATTAATGATGGGTTAGCAGGGTCGTTCTCTATTTTTTTTCGAAGTGTTGCCATGAAAACCCTAAGGCTGGGGACATCCGATTGGAGAACATTATGCCAAATCTCCTTTAAAATAAAATTATGTGTTAATACTTTGCCAACATGCTTAGATAAAATGACCAACAGCTTATATTCTATAGGTGTTAAATGCACCTCTTTCCCATTGACAAACACTGTATTTGCTAAATAGTTTATTTGTAAATGGCCGTTCTCAAAGATAGAGGGTTCATTATCGAGCTGATGCTCATACATCATTCTTCGAAATGCTACTCGTATGCGTGCTAGTAACTCCTCCACACTAAAAGGCTTAGTGACATAATCATCTGCACCAGCATCCAATGCATTTATTTTATCTTGTTCTTCCCCACGCGCACTGACAACAATAATAGGGGTTTGGGTCCAGCTTCTAATCTTTGTAATAAGCTCTACACCATCCATGTCTGGTAGTCCTAAATCCAGAATGATTACATCTGGCTTCATAGTAAGAGCCTTTTGTAATGCACCATTCCCGTCGTATGCGATGTCGAATTCATAGTGCTGTGTAGCTAATGTCATCTTGATTAAATTGCCAATGGCTAGGTCATCTTCGACTACAAGAATTCGTTTATTCATGGAACATCATTACTCCTTTTTTAGTGAAAAATGAAAGGTTGTGCCCTGAGGTTGATTATCTGATACATGTATTCCGCTGCCATGTAATTTTAAAATGGTTTGACAAAGTGCTAAGCCTAATCCTAGACCTCTTCGACTATCGCTGCGCTGTTTTTTTCCGGTTGTAAATGGCTCAAAAAGCGTGTCTTTTATAGCATCATCAATACCTGGCCCATCATCAGAAATAGTGAAATCTACTAAACCAGCAGATTCTTTTACTTGTATCGTAATCACGCTACCAGGAGGTGTATAGGTCAATGCATTATCAATGATATTAATCAAAACCTGAATGATTAATCGTGCATCCATAAAAGCAAATAAGAATTCTGGTTCAATTTGATAGGATATTTTATGAGTATTATTTAGACAAACGACATGGCAAAGTGCCTCTTGTATGATTTCTTCTACAAGTTCC
Organism: Lysinibacillus sp. GW821-FHT14F06; assembly: GCF_058803665.1. Lineage (NCBI taxonomy): Bacteria > Bacillati > Bacillota > Bacilli > Caryophanales > Bacillaceae > Lysinibacillus > Lysinibacillus sp. GW821-FHT14F06. The sequence goes on along the minus strand of NZ_JBXAPF010000002.1, from coordinate 298,993 downwards.
AAATGCATCTCTAAAGCGAATTGTCCATTTTCTAATCTTGAAACAGCGAGTAAGTTTTCAACCATTTGTACAAGCCATTTTGAATTTTTATAAATATCTTCATATAATTTGTTTTTTTCATTATCTGGAATATAGCTTGCATTCGTCAATAAAATATCTGCATTTCCAGAAATAGCTGTTAGCGGTGTTCTTAAATCATGTGAGATAGCACGCAAAAGGTTAGCACGCATTTGTTCCATTTCAGCCTCTCTAGCTACTTCTTCATGGAGCTTCTGTAAATACCATTTATCGAGTGCAAACGAAAAATCATTGATAATAGCATGCAAAATATTACGCTCAAATGCAGGTAATGGTGATTGCTTTGACAGTGCAATGCCAATAACACCCTTCACATACCCATTTGACATAACAGGTAAATAGTAGGCACTTACTTCTGGAAATACATCAGTGGAAACACCTGCTACATGCTTATTATTAATAACCCAACTCACCACTCCATGCTCATTAGGATTTCCAAAAAGGGAAGCTGCTTTTTTATTTTCACTACTTGACATGCTCTCCGTATGAAAAAACATTGATTTAACAATGGAGTTATTTTCTATTTCAAAAAATTGTACAGGCTTTTCCACTAGCTTAACAATTTGTACCATACCCTCCGTAATAATATCATCTATCGTTTTAGCGTGTTGCAACCTTCGATTTACATCAAGAAGCACCTCCATTCGATATGATTTACGCACAGCTATCATCGTTTGCTTTTTTATTTTTTTTGTTAAGCTACTGGTGATGAACCCTGAAAGGAACATGATTACAAAGGTCATTGGATAATCTCGATGATAGGCATCAAATGAGAATCGTGGTTCAGTAAATAAGTAATTAAAAAGTAATACAGCTGTGATGGAGCTAATAATGCTCATTATCCAACCCGATGACCAGATAGCAAGCATTAAAACACCTAGAATATAAATCGTAATGACATTTGATTCACTGATACCAAGTGAATATAAATATAAGCCGATAATGGATACAAAGCCAAATATGAAAATCATTTTTAACAAGTCAAGCCAGTCAAATGACCACTGTACATTTATTTTTGGTAGATAGAATTGTTCATTGTCCTGATCTGGTACTATATGAATAGCTAAATTTGGTACAAATTCAGTCAGTTGATCGCTGATTTTTGTGCTTGGTTGCCACCATCTTTTTCTCATGCTTGTTCTACCGATGACCAATTTTGTCACACCGCTAATTTGAGCATAGTTAGCAAGAGCTGCTGCTATATCATCCTCTTGAACTATGACTACATGACCACCAAGCTGTTCAACAAGTTTTATATGTTGCTGCAATCGCTCTGAGTTTGCGGTTGTCCTATCGCTTTCCTGTACCTTTTGTACATAAAGGGCAGTAAATTTGCCATGCAATGCTTGAGAAAGTCTTGCAGCATTTCGAATAACCTTAGCATTTGTAGGAGAGCTACTAATACCAACAAGGATATGCTCTTCAATCTGTACAGAATGTTTCATCGATTCGTTGCTGTTAATTTGTTTATAGGTAATTGTATCAGCAGCTCTACGTAGTGCAATTTCTCGAAGAGCTATTAAATTATGCTTAGAAAAGAAAGATTGTAGGGCTTTCTCTGCTTGTTGCTTGCTATAAATTTTGCCATCCTGTAGACGTTGAATTAACTCATCAGGTTCAATATCCACAATTTTTATTTGTGCGGCCTGATCAATTAAGTAATCTGGTATACGTTCCCGTACCTTGATGCCAGTTATTTCTTCTACCAAATCATGAAGACTTTCAATATGTTGGATATTTACAGTTGTATAGACATGAATTCCCTTTGCAAGTAATTCCTCAATATCTCCAAAGCGCTTCTTATGTCGCATTGTTGGTACATTACTATGCGCTAATTCATCAATAAGAACAATTTCTGGATTACGACTTAATACGGCATCAATATCTAATTCCTGAAAATCTTTCTCTTTATACCTTATTTTTTTGGTAGGAATTTGCTCAAGCCCTTCGAGTAAGGATAATGTTTCTGGACGAGGATGAGGCTCTACATAGCCAACTACCACATCTTTACCAAGCGTCTGAGCCTGTTGTGCTGCATCTAGCATTGCATAGGTTTTCCCTACGCCAGCAGCATAGCCAAGAAAAATTTTGAGCTTTCCAATAACGTGTTCCTCCTGTTGAAGCCTCGCTAAAAATGTCTCTGGAGCTGGTCGTTCTTGTTCCATCATCCTTCACCTCATTTGTATTATAGCGCTATCTTCCATTAAGAAAGTATTAAGATTTCCGCCCTTTATAGTTTCTTAATAGAAAAAACGATTTCCTAACACTACATTAATCTGAAAGTAAGTATGATGAGAGCATCCTAATAAGGGAAGGAGGTTTTGATTGATGGACTTATTTATGATTGGGTTACTAATAATCAGCTTTGCAGGTCTTTATGGGTTAACCGCTTGGTGCTTTAAGCTAGTGGAAGCAAAGTAAGGAGGGTGAATGGAATGTGGATTTTTATGGGAATTGTACTTGTGTTCCTTTTTGGCTATCTAGGGCATGCATTACTATATCCTGATAATTATTAATTGGCTTTTAGGAGGTTGCACTATGTGGCAAATAGCCATTGTTTTAATTATATATGTACCACTCGTTATCGTTACTGGTCATTATTTATATCGGGTGGCAATGCAACAAGGAACATGGATTGATCCAATCATGGATAGATTGGATGGGTTTATTTATAAAATTTGTGGTATTAAAAGAGTGGATATGACAGGAAAACAATATGTGCTCTCTTTAATCCTATCAAATGCCTGTATGGTGTTTATTGGCTATATTCTATTACGAATTCAAGCAATCTTGTTTTTAAATCCAAATAAGATTGACAATATGGAAGCATCATTATCTTTTAATACTATTATTTCATTTATGACAAATACAAATCTTCAGCATTATAGTGGTGAATCAGGGCTTAGTTATTTATCACAAATGCTTGTCATTATTTTTATGATGTTTACATCTGCAGCTACTGGTTATGCCGCGTGTATGGCATTCTGTCGTCGTATTGTAGCTAAAACGGATACAATTGGTAACTTCTTTGTAGATTTTGTTCGTATCATTACAAGAATATTAATACCACTTTCTATAGTAGTTTCCGTTATTTTGGTATCACAGGGTATACCACAAACCTTCAAAGCCAATCAAACTGTACAAACGATAGAAGGGAAATTACAAGATATTGCACTAGGACCTGTAGCTTCACTTGAGTCTATTAAGCATATTGGAACAAACGGTGGTGGTTTTTATGGAGCAAATTCTACTACTCCATTTGAAAACCCAACGGTCATTTCAAATATGATTGAAATGCTGTCAATGATGCTATTGCCTGGAGCCTGTGTAGTAGCATTTAGCTTAATGATAGCTTCTAGAAAAAAGAAGCCTATATTTTGCAAGCAGGGGTTAGCTATTTTTGTGGCAATGACCATGTTATTCCTTATTGGATTAGTGACTGTCTATATATCGGAGCGAGCAGGTAATCCTATTATGAATGAACTGGGAATTACACAGCAACTTGGTAATATGGAAGGCAAGGAGATGCGCTTTGGCGTGGCGCAGTCTGCGTTATTTACGACAGTGACCACAGCTTTTACAACTGGATCTGTCAACAATATGCATGATACGTTAACTCCGCTAGGTGGGCTTGTACCGATGTTTAATATGATGCTAAATGTTGTCTTTGGTGGTAAGGGCGTTGGTCTTATGAACATGATGATGTATGTGTTGCTAACAATCTTCATTGCTTGTTTGATGATTGGTCGAACGCCTCAATTTTTAGGCAAGAAAATTGAAGAGAAGGAGATGAAGCTTATTGCACTTTGTATTCTAATTCATCCTGCCATTATCCTGCTATTTTCAGCTCTTGCTGTTGCTTTACCACAGGGCGTAGCAGGAATAACGAATCCAGGTGCACATGGATTATCACAAGTACTCTATGAATTTGCTTCTGCTTCAGCAAACAATGGCTCGGGCTTTGAAGGACTTTCCGACAACTCTGTATTTTGGAATGTTACAACAGGTCTAGCTATGTTCTTTGGTCGTTATGTAACGATCATTATTCAGCTAGCAATTGCATCCTTACTGGCTAAAAAAATGTGGCATCATGATTCTATAGGAACGTTGAAAACGGACAATACCATGTTTACAATTCTACTTGTTGCAATCGTTTTAATGATTGGTGCTCTGACATTTTTGCCTGCGATTGCCCTCGGACCAATTACTGAGCACCTACAACTTTATGCTTTATGAGGAGAGACACGTATGGAAACTGAAAGAAAAAGCTTTCTCACTGGCACGATGCTAAAAAGAGCTTTGATAGATGCGTTAAAAAAATTTCATCCGAAATATATGCTGAAAAATCCTGTAATGTTTGTAGTAGAGATGGGATTTTTGTTTGTTCTGCTTTTAGCTCTATTTCCATCTATTTTTGGCGGTGAAATAGCAGAACATGAGAGATTGTATAATGCAATTGTGGCAACCATTCTTTTTATTACTATTTTATTTGCGAATTTTGCAGAGTCGATTGCTGAGGGAAGAGGAAAAGCTCAGGTTGAAACTTTAAAAAAGACAAAAACCGTGACACAGGCCCGTGTTTTGCTAAATGATGGTTCTGAATTAATGAAACAGGCACATGAATTAAAAAAGGGCGATATCGTGTTAGTTCAAGCAGGAGAGATTATACCAAACGATGGAGAGGTCATCGATGGATTAGCTACTGTAGATGAATCGGCGATAACAGGTGAATCTGCACCAGTAGTCAAAGAGCGTGGGGGTGATTTTTCTTCAGTGACAGGTGGAACGACTGTTACAAGCGATTGGCTAATGATTGAAATTACTTCAATGCCTGGTGAATCATTTTTAGATAAAATGATAACGCTTATTGAAGGTGCTAGTCGCAAAAAAACGCCAAATGAGGTGGCTCTCAATACGCTTTTAGTAAGCTTAACGATTATTTTTTTACTAGTGGTTGTCTCACTTTATCCTATGACAACTTATTTAAACGTGTCTATTTCGATCGCAACATTAATTGCACTGACAGTCTGCTTAATTCCAACAACAATTGGTGGGTTATTATCTGCTATCGGTATTGCGGGAATGGATAGGGTAACACAGTTTAATGTTATTGCCATGTCAGGAAGAGCTGTAGAGGCATGTGGAGATGTGGATACATTAATCTTAGATAAAACAGGCACAATCACTTATGGGAATCGCATGGCGGCTGAATTTCTACCTGCAATAGGTGTGAAAGATAAAGATTTAATGCAAGCATCTTATTTTAGTTCATTAACAGATGACACACCTGAAGGGAAGTCTATCCTATCACTAGCATGCGAATTAGGTGTGAATATGGATAATGAAGAACAAATTATAAAAAACAGTACACATATCCCATTTACAGCACAGACAAGAATGAGTGGATTAGACATGCAGGATGGAACAAAAATTCGAAAAGGTGCCTATGATACGATTAAACAAGAATGTATCAATGCAGGCCATAGTGTTCCAGCGAATTTAGATCAGCTTATTCATCGAGTATCCTCTGTTGGTGGGACACCTCTAGTAGTAGCAGTAAACCAGAAAATTATTGGTGTTATTTATTTAAAGGATGTGGTCAAGGCTGGATTAAAGGAACGCTTTGAACAGCTACGAGCAATGGGAATTAAAACAATCATGTGTACAGGAGATAACCCCCTGACCGCAGCAGCTATTGCACAGGAAGCGGGTGTGGATAGCTTTATTGCAGAAAGTAAACCTGAGGATAAGATTCAGGTCATAAAAGATGAACAGGCACAAGGAAAAGTAGTAGCGATGACGGGTGATGGAACGAATGATGCACCAGCATTGGCACAAGCAAATGTAGGACTCGCTATGAATTCAGGAACGAATGCAGCGAAGGAAGCTGCTAACATGGTGGATTTAGATTCAAATCCTACTAAAATTATTGAAGTAGTTGAAATTGGAAAGCAGTTGCTCATGACTCGTGGAGCCCTAACAACATTTAGTATCGCAAATGATATGGCAAAATATTTTGCCATAATCCCAGCAATGCTAATGGTTGCTGTGCCAGAGATGAATGTGCTAAACGTGATGCAACTGAATTCGTCCTCAAGTGCTATTATTTCCGCATTACTATTCAATGCGATTATTATACCTCTGCTCATTCCTGTCGCCATGAAAGGGGTTAACTACAAGCCTATGAGTGCTTCAAAGTTACTAAATAAAAACTTATTCGTTTATGGAGTAGGAGGCATCGTAGCTCCTTTTATCGGCATAAAGTTGATCGATGTTATGATAGCACCCCTATTTCAGATGTTTGGTCTATAGGAGGAAGAAATATGCGTACATTTTTTGAGCATACAAAGCAAGCAATATTGATTACGTTCACAATGTTTCTTCTTTGCGGCTTTATTTATCCATTGGTAGTAACTGCATTGGCACAAGGAGTACTGCCACACAAGGCAAATGGTAGTTTAATAGAAGTTGATGGGCAAGCTAGAGGTTCAGAATTAATTGGTCAGGCATTTTTGGAGCCCTCTTATTTCTGGGGACGTGTGTCATCTGTAAATTATAATGTGTACACAAAAAAGGATACAATTCCTGATGGAACTGGTCAGTTGAACTATAGTGGTGTTAGCTCAGGCTCGTTTAATTATGCACCAACGAATCCTGAATTAAAGACACGCATTGAAGCAGATATTGAGAAATTTTTGCTAGCCAATCCTGCTGTTGAACGACAGGATATTCCTGCGGACTTAATGACAGCCTCTGGTTCAGGACTAGATCCCCATATCAGCGTAAAGGCTGCAGAAATACAAATCGAGCGTATTGTTCTAGCAAGTGGTCTTTCAGAACAGGAGATTAGAAATATTATAGATACTTATACAGAAAAACGAACATTGGGGATTTTTGGGGAAAATAAGGTCAATGTTCTTATGGCTAATCTAGCAATCATCAAGAAAATAGAGGAAAGAAAAGAGTAATTCATTAAAACAGGTAGAGAAGCGCTTGGGTCTTCTCTACCTGATATATAGTTAAGCTTGAGAATTTACTAGAATTTTAATATGGTTTTTCTCTTTCATTAAAGCTTCAAAGCCTTCTGTCACGACTTCATCTAATGCAATACGTTTTGTTACGAGCTTCTCAGCTGGGAAGTAACCTTGTGTCATTAATTCCATAACTGCTGGGAAAATATCACGGTATGCAATAATTCCTTTTACAGTACGCTCAGAAAGAACAATATTGTTTGGCAGAATAGAAGCTGCTGTTTCCCAAATTGAAACAATAATTGTTTCGCCTTCAAAGGATGTTGAATCAATGGCTTGCTGTAACACTACAGGAACACCAGTAACTTCAAATGCAACATCAACGCCACCGTTTGTTAATTCATGTAGTCGAGCAACTACATCCTCATCCTTTGGATTAATAACGGCAGTTGCGCCTAATTCTAACGCTTTTGCTGCACGCTCTGCTGAAAGCTCTACTGCATAAATTTCAGATGCTCCAGCTGCACGTAATGCCTCAATCACTAATAATCCAATTGGTCCTGCGCCAAAGACAGCCGCTTTATCGCCAGCCTTTAGCTTACTTTGACGTACAGCATGTAGGGCTACCGCTGCAGGCTCTACAAGCGCACCTTGTTCATAGGAAAGTCCCTCTGGCATTTTGTGTACCATTTTTTCGTCAACCATAGTAAATTCAGAGAAGCCACCGCCACCGCCAGATAGACCGTGGAAACCTAAGTGCTTACAAATATTGTATTTACCTTTTTTACAAGCAGCACATTCGCCACATGCAAGAATAGGCTCAACAACAACAGGATCTCCTACCTGTACTTTGGAAACGCCTTCACCGATTTCTACTACTTCACCTGAGAACTCATGTCCCATCACGATTGGTGCAATATCTTTACTTACATAGTGAGGTTGTTCCACTGGGATGAATATAGGGCCAGCTGCATATTCATGTAAATCACTGCCACAAATTCCTGTCCAATGTACTTTAATTTTCACTTTTCCAGGTGCAATAACTGGTTCTTCAATGTTTTCTACACGGATGTCTTTTGCTTTATACCATCTTGCTGCTTTCATGATAAAATCAACCTCCTCTAATGTCTTACTTCCTCATCATAACATGTGGTAATTATTCAAATCATTAGTTTGCAATAAATTGACATAAAAAATACGAATACTTAGCTTTTTTCAATGATATTGTAGCACTTTTTTGATTGCATCTTAACGGTATTTACAGTACCTTTGATAAGGGTTTTGTTGTAAGGATAATAAAACTAAAAAATAATGTTCATGCTAAAGTTTAATAGGCCGTTAATATACCTAAAAGTTGAATCATGATACAATGGGAAAGATGATTAGGAGGAACGAAGGATGTCAAAATATACTGATTATAATTTTCAGCCATTTTTGCAGGACGCAATAGCAAAATTAGGCTTTACAGAACCGACGCCAATTCAAAAGGAAATTATTCCGCTGTTGCTAAAGGGAAAAAGTGCTATCGGACAGGCACATACGGGAACAGGAAAAACACATAGCTTTTTAATTCCGATTGTGCAGCGTATTAATTCGGATAAACAAGAAGTACAAGCTGTTATTACTTCACCTACACGTGAGCTTGCACAGCAAATCTTTGATGCGTTAAATCAATTAATAGAAGGAACAGCAATTCAAGCAAAACTATTTATTGGGGGTACGGACAAACAGCGCTCTATTGATAAGTTAAAAACGCAGCCGCAAATTGTTGTTGGGACACCTGGACGTATTCGTGATCTCGTTTCTGCGCAGGCGTTATTTGTGCATACGGCACCAATTTTAGTTGTCGATGAGGCTGATCTAGCCTTCGATATGGGCTTTATTGAGGAAATTGATGGCTTTGCTTCTCAAATGCCAGAGAATCTTGAAATGTTTGTATTCTCAGCAACTATTCCAGAAAAACTTCAGCCTTTCTTAAAGAAATATATGGAGACACCTGTCCACGTCCATATGAATGATAAACGACCAGTGGCAGAAGGCATTGATTTTGTGCTTGTACCAGTTCGCTCGAAATCACGGAACAAGCGCTTATTGGATGTTATAGAAGGAATCAATCCATTTTTAGCTGTAATTTTTACAAATACGCGTAAAACGGCAGAGCAAGTTGCAGGCTACTTAAATGAAAACGGTATTCGCTGTGGTCAAATACATGGTGATTTAAGTCCACGTGATCGTAAGAAGATGATGAAACAAATTCGTGATTTGGATTATCAATATATTGTTGCTACTGATTTGGCAGCTCGTGGTATTGATATTCAAGGGATTTCACATGTCATTAACTATGAAATTCCAGAAGATCTAGAATTCTTTATTCATCGTGTAGGACGTACAGCACGTGCAGGAAATAAAGGAACAGCCATCACCTTGTTTGAGCCTTCAGATGAGGATGCATTAATTCGTGTGGAGAAGATGGGCGTTCCATTTGTACAAAAAGACGTAAAAGATGGAGAATGGTCTGAATTAAAGGATCGCCATGCTCGAAAAAATCGTGTGAAGCATGAAAATGAAATCGATGCAAAGGCAAAATCATTAGTTCGTAAGCCGAAAAAAGTAAAACCAGGCTATAAACGTAATATGAAATGGGAAATGGAAAAAATAAAAAAACGTGAACGTCGCTTAAAAGCTCGCGGTAAAAAATAAGGAGGCATTCTTATGCTACTTGGATCACATGTTTCAATGAGTGGAAAGGAAATGCTACTTGGGTCAAGTAAAGAGGCCCTTTCATATGGGGCAAATACTTTTATGATCTATACGGGAGCACCTCAGAACACTCGTCGTAAAGCTATTGCTGACCTTAATATTATGAACGGTTTATTACACATGAAGGAGCATGGTATGACAAACATTGTTGTCCATGCACCTTATATCATTAATATTGCAAATACAGAAAAACCTGAAACCTTTCGTCTTGGTGTAGATTTTCTACAATCTGAAATTGAACGTACAGCTGCGTTGGAAGCAAATCAAATTGTTTTACATCCAGGTGCTCATGTTGGAGCTGGCGCTGATGCAGGTATTACCAAAATTATTGAAGGCTTAAATGAAGTGCTATCACAGGATTATCCTGTCCAAATTGCATTAGAGACGATGGCGGGCAAAGGAACAGAATGTGGTCGTTCTTTTGAAGAGCTTGCCAAAATTATCGATGGTGTGACGAATAATGAACGCCTTTCTATCTGTTTCGATACATGTCATACGCATGATGCTGGCTACAATATTGTTGAGGACTTTGATGGTGTATTGAATGAATTTGATAAAATTATCGGTATTGACCGTATTAAAGTTCTTCATATCAATGACTCTAAAAATGTTCGAGGTGCAGGAAAAGACCGCCACGAAAATATTGGCTTTGGTCATATTGGCTTTGAGGCATTAAATTATGTGGTGCACCATCCGCAATTAAAGGAGATTCCTAAAATCCTAGAAACTCCGTATGTTGCGTTAAATAGTGATGCAAAATCCAAATCGGCACCTTATAAGTATGAACTAGAGATGTTCCGAAGTGGTGAATTTAAACCTGAGTTAATCACTGCGCTAAAAGAAGGATAAGAACACAAAATGCCCGAAATCAGTGAATTGAACACTGTTTTTCGGGCATTTTCAATTATTTCGTAAAAAGTGCGATAAGCTGACGAGAGCGCTTTCTACCTAAAACAGCTTCAACCTCTACAAGTATATCTTTTGGTATGCCTAAAAAAAGCCAAGAAAATGAGAATTGCTCCAAATGGGGCCGAAGCTTTTTTACTTCAGATGTCGTAATGTCAAATCCTTCAGCACGAGCGATGGAAACAATTTCCTTATCACTACTTTGCGCTAATTGCTGTAAAAATTGAATACTCAAAGAGAATCCTCCTTCAAAATTTTATTTTATGAAAATTTTCACATGAGCATATGAGCACGCGACAAATAGGGCAATCGTTCAAATTGCACTGGAAGCAACTTCAACCCTTTAAATAAAATTGCTTGAACACAACATTTCTACCAGAACATAAAACATAGGAATCTTTTTTTCTTTACAAAAACCAAGCTTTCATATATACTAACATTTTGTAAATCGTAATGATTTTGAATTAGAAAGAAGCGATCATGCATGAAAAAATCATTAATTAACATTGAAAACGTGTCATTTCAATATGACTATACACAAGTATTAAAAAATATCTCTTTCCGTGTAGAAGAGGGAGATTTTTTAGCACTGCTCGGTCCAAATGGCTCTGGGAAATCTACATTATTAAAAATTATTTTAGGACTATTAAGACCTATGTCTGGAGAAATAAAGTTATTTGGTGAACCAAGCACAACTTTTAAGCACCGTGAATGGATAGGGTATGTTTCACAAAAATCCAATGCCTTCAATTCAGGATTTCCAGCAACCGTCCAAGAGGTAGTAAAAAGTGGATTAACAAAAAAATTAGGGCTATTTAAAAGACCAGGACGCGATGCAAAAGAAAAAGTACTGGAGGCCTTAAAAGCTGTTGGAATGGATGCTTTTATGCATCGCAATATTGGTGATTTATCAGGCGGGCAGCAGCAACGGGTCTTTATTGCACGAGCCTTAGTTAGTGAACCGAGGTTGCTAATATTAGATGAACCAACTGTCGGCATTGATCATGAGAATGTGCAATCATTTTATGATATGCTGGCGAAATTAAATCGGGAACAGGGAATTTCAATGATTCTTGTCACACATGATGTCGATACAGTGTCCAACCGCATCAGTCATGTGGCATGTTTAAATCAAACAATTCACTTCCATGGTTATAAAAATGAATTTGATAGCATTTCTCAGGATGCGCTTGATGCTTGGTATGGTCATTCTGTCCGAAAGATTCATTAAGAAGGGGAAGGCACTATGATTGAAGCGATTTTACATTATGAGTTTTTACAAAATGCCTTTTTCTCTGGGCTATTAATCGGCATATTGGCGCCACTATTAGGTGTCTTTATTGTTGTACGTCGATTGTCTCTGATTGCAGATGCCTTGTCACATGTAACACTAGCTGGTATAGCAGGAAGCTTATACATCAGTCAGTCTGTGACAGCCTTAGCAATGCTTAATCCTATTTATTTAGGCATACTTGCCTCTGTAAGTGGTTCCATATTAATAGAACGACTGAGACGGCTGTATAAGCACTATGAAGAGCTTGCCATTCCCATTATTATGTCTGGTGGTATTGGTATTAGTGCTATCTTTATATCGCTTGCTAGTGGCTTTAGTACAGATTTAATGAGCTATTTATTTGGATCTGTATCGGCTGTTTCACGTCAGGATTTGTGGGTAGTTATCGGCATTGCTGCGGTTGTTATCATTTTTTTATTATTATTTTTTAAAGAGCTTTTTGTTCTATCTTTTGATGAAGAATATGCGAAAGCGAGTGGTCTACCTGCACGTTGGATTCACCTACTATTTATGATTGTGACAGCACTTGTCATTGCTGCAAGTATGCGCATTGTTGGAATCTTACTTGTGTCATCTCTTATGACACTTCCTGTGGCTGCTGCCATGCGGCTTGCTAAGGGCTTTAAACAAACAATTATTTATGCCATAGTGTTTGGGGAAGCGGCTGTGCTAATAGGGCTAGTGAGTGCTTTTTATTTGGATTTAGCGCCAGGTGGTACGATTGTGGTCACTTCCATCCTCATTTTGTTACTTGTTATACTAGGGAAGAAAATAGCATTTAAAATGGCTGCAAAGCAAGGGGAGGTAGCGTCATGAATATTACAAGAGCGTGGGAAATTTTAAAAGAGAACGGCTATAAAAAAACAGATAAGCGGGAGTTAATATTAGATATGTTTGCAGCAACTGATAAATATCTAACTGCTCGTGACTTATTGGATGTGTTGAAAAAAGATTTTCCTGGTATGAGTTTTGATACCATTTATCGCAACCTAGCTACATTTGTGAAACTTGGCATACTGGAGGAAACAGAATTATCTGGAGAACGTAATTTCCGTATGCATTGCGAGTCAGAGCATCATCACCATCATTTTATTTGTATGGATTGTGGTAATGTCAAAGAGCTAAACGTATGTCCAATGGAAATGCTTGGAGAAAAGCTGCCAGACTATGAAATTGAAAATCATAAATTTGAGATTTATGGTAAATGTCCAGATTGTAAGCATGAAACGCTGTCTTAATCTTTCAAGCCTACAAAAAGCAGTATTGGAAAAGGGGTAGTGCCAAGTCTCGGTACTATCCCTACTTTAGTGTGTGCCTGGCATGCGCAACAACTAGGTGGCGAAAGTCCACTACAGGCTTGGCAGTAGGAACTGTTAGCGAAGGGTGTCCATGGTGACGTGGAATCTGAAGGAAGTCGGACGTGAAATCTCGAACTGACGAACAGCAATCAGATATAAGGCTGAATTGGAATGAAATAGTACTAAACAATCGACTACTTTTTAGAAGGATAGTGGGGGATTAACGGAGAGACAAAAAGACGAAAGAATAAGTAATCTATTCTTTCGTCTTTTTACATAGGTTGAATAATATAAGTGAAGTGTTAGAGCCAATACTCTTGGACTATTGATGCTTTTGTTGGAAAGCTACCATGAAGTCACGTAATGCTTCACAAGCCTCTAGTGGTACAGCATTGTAAGTTGAGGCACGGCAACCACCTACAGAGCGGTGTCCATTTAGTCCGATAAATCCTGCTGCTTTTGCCTCAGTCAGGAATTGTTTTTCAAGCTCCTCGTCTGCGACACGGAAAGTAATGTTCATTAAAGAACGACTTTCTGTTGTAGCATGTCCTTGGTAAAAGCCATTGCTATTGTCAATCGCATCATAAATAACCTTTGCCTTTAATTCATTGTGCTTCGCGATTTCAGCAACGCCGCCCTTTGCTTCCACCCATTTTAATACCTCACCTAACATATAAATCCCGAAAGTTGGTGGTGTATTATATAAGGAATTGCCATCAGCATGTGTTGTATATTTCAACATAGTTGGAATATTTTTATTCTCTTTTTCTAGTAGATCTTTACGAATAATGACAACAGTTACGCCAGATGGACCAAGATTTTTTTGAGCTCCTGCATAAATAAGTCCAAATTTGCTTACATCGATTGGTTTTGAAAGAATATCACTTGACATATCTGCCACTAATGGAACATTGCCTGTTTCAGGGAATTCCTTCCACTGTGTACCATAAATAGTATTGTTTGAAGTAATATGCACATAAGCATCCTCTTCGTTAAAGTGAATATCTGCTAACGCTGGGATATTACGATATTGATTTTCTTTTGTACTTGCCGCTTCTACAGGTGTACCAAATAATTTGGCTTCCTTGAAGGCTTTTTCAGCCCATGAGCCTGATAAAATATAGCTTGCCTTTTGATCTGCTTGAAGGAAATTCATTGGTATCATTGTAAACTGAAGGCTGGCACCACCTTGTAGAAACAGAACTTCATAGTTTTCTGGGATAGCATAAAGCTTTTTTAATAAAGCAATTGCTTCATTATGTACTTCATCAAAAATAGCACTACGGTGACTCATCTCCATAATGGACATACCTGAATCACGGAAGTTTACTAATTGCTGTTGAGCTCTTTCTAGTACTTCTAGCGGTAGAGCAGATGGACCTGCGTTAAAATTGTATGCGCGTTGTGTCAAAGTGGTACACTCCTTGTTTTTTAAAGTGAGTTTTGTTCATTCAATGGGAGTCAGTTCTCCTAGTGAATGTTAGATAAATCCATCAGGCTTTTACGGAACGTTCATATACACACATTCTAAAACAATGGATGATTAACTAACCGTGAAAGCAGGATAAAAGAACTTTACTGGATTATAACTCAATTTTCAATAGAAAAAATAAAATTCTCAATATTTAAGCAAAATAGTGTCAGTCTCGCTACAAAATGTACACAATTAAGTAAATTAAAAAAGACTATTAAGCTAAAAATACGAACAAAAATATAATTATATAGGTGTTTATTGAGATTATATTCGTAATTTATTAACCATTATAATTTGTTTTATATTAAATGTTCGTGTTTGTGTGGCGGGAAAAGGTTTGAGTACCCAAACTTCTATCTTCTTTTTATAGCTTTATTCTTTTCTTTAAATCTAAAGAATTTATTTTCAGGGGCTATATAAGACCACTTATATTCGTTTTAGGACCACTTGTAGAGCAAAGGTAGAATCCAATAAATTGAAATGCTACAGTATAAAACAGAGCGAGGGAATGTGGTTAAAATTATCTACTATTCATATATTTTCAGAGGTGTATGGAGAAAAGCATACTTAACTTATGTAGAAAAAGTTAAAAAACTAAATTTTAGGAGATTGTAGTATGAATAAAAAAGCATGGCTAATTGTTAGTTGTTGTTTAGCGGTTATAATATCTAGTTATTCTATTGTTCAATATTTTTTTATGGACGCACATGAAGCAGGGTTTGTAAAACTAAAGCTTATGTTGAATTCTACATTAAGCTCTCTGTGGTACATAATGCTATATATACATATTATATTTGGTGTTTTAGCATTAGTAATCGGTCCCTTTACGTTATTCTCAAAATTTAGAGAAAAAAATATTAAACTCCATCGTACAATGGGAAGAATTTATATGATTGGTATTTTATTTGGTGGTATTTCAGGGCTTTATTTGGCATTTCATGCAACTGGAGGGGTAATGTCTCAGTTAGGCTTTGGCCTTTTATCTATATTTTGGCTGATTACAGCTTCACAGGCACTTGCTAACATTAAGCATAAAAAAATTGATACACATGAAAAGTGGATGATTAGAAATTATTCCTTAACCTTTGCAGCTGTCACATTAAGAATCTGGCTAGCTTTATTTACGGGATTATTCGGATTTCAACATTTTGAAATTAGTTATACAATTATCGCTTGGGTCTGTTGGGTACCTAATTTAATGGTTGCGGAATGGTTTATTAAACGGAAACATAAAAAGAGGGAATCAAAGTTACTAGTTGGAACATAAAATTTTCTAAAGTCGAACCTATTATTTAGCTATCAAAACATGCTGACTTATGCAGCTTCAAAAAACAAGGCTGAAAACAGATAAACAACACAACTTTCGGTATAATGAATATTGACAATGATTCAAAGGGGTGTTCAAATGTTTACAGTAGAAGAAGCATGTTTAGTGGTTGTCGATGTACAAGGGAAGTTAGCAACGATCGTGGATGAAAGTGATGCCATAATTCAAAATGTCTCTAAACTGACTCAAGCAATGCAAGTACTGGGAGTACCGGTTTTATGGCTAGAGCAGAATCCAAGCCGTTTAGGTGGTACCGCATTAGAAATTGCCCAACATATTCAGGGGCAGCCGATAGCCAAAATGGCATTTAGTGCTTGCCAAGAGGAAGAATTTATGACAGCATTAAAAACCACTGGTCGTTCACAATTTGTTGTGACTGGAATTGAAACGCATATCTGTGTCTATCAAACAGCCCGACAGCTGAAAGAGCAGGGCTTTGAGGTTGAAGTTGCCGTAGATGCGGTATCCTCTCGTACAAAGGAAAATAAAGAGCTAGGGATAGAGAAAATGAAGGCGCTTGGCATTTTACCAACAAGTACGGAAATGATTTTATATGAGCTCCTGCAAAGAGCAGATCATGAGCATTTTAAAACAATACTGCAACTTGTAAAGTAAACGATAGAAAAAATACGGGTTTTTCATGGATGTTTGAAGGGGTATTAAGGATTTGTTCAAACATCTCCAAAAGAAAAAGCAAAGTCGCATATAGGTGCGACTTTGCTTTTTTATGCAGGCATTTCAGTTGGTGTTGGTTTAGCATAGCCTTCTTTATATGTGTCATCTATTGCTTGACGAATTTCCTTAAGACTCATGCCGTCCTTATGCATTTTGGCAGATTGTACAGCAATTTCGAGACATACCAAACAGCGAGTACCATGATCATCCCAGACGATTACACCATCTTTACGTTTCTCCTGGATAAAACAGTTTAAATTACTTTTATGTCCTACAGATTCGCCACAGCCACAATAGCATGGAATCCACTCCAGAATTTCTGTGGCTTGTCCTGCAACTTGATACACTAAGCGAATATTTTCAGGTTGACTGTCTAAAAAGGAAGGGAGAACGTCAGCAGACGCTGTTTCTTCCTGAATATCACCAGAATCATGGGCATGTCCCTCATGTGAAGCTTCTTTTTGCTCAGAGTTCTGATTCGAATCCTGATTTGATTCCACAGCCTTTTTTTCATCACTGCAAGCACTTAACACTAATAACGACATAGCAAAAAGAAAAATTAGTTTTTTCAACATAACGCCTCCTAGATGTTAACACTACTGCCATTATAGCATCGGTAGCTGAAACAATTATAGGAAGAGTAGGGAAGATTTAATGAAATATATCTAAACCACGTGTTTTGTTCATGAAATGTTCCATTTTCTCACTCAATAATTTTTTTAAGAAGTAGCCAAATAAAATAAAGACTAACCAGAAGCAAGTTAAAAAGGCTAAATCTATCCAGACCTTTGTCCAAATTATACCGCCAACTGCCTCTCGCATCATTTCTATTGCGTAGGTAAAGGGCAGAAATGGGTTAATCAACTGGAAAAAACTTGGAAGTAATTCAACTGGATATGTGCCACCAGAACCAGCAATTTGTAGCACTAGCATAACAATTGCTAATGCTTTTCCTACATTTCCGAACACGGATACGAGTGTATAGACAACTGTTACAAACACTAAGCTAATAAAAAGGCCAAAAGGTATAAAGTAATATGGAGAACTAATGGATCCATCTAAAAGAACAATATCGCCAATTGTAATAATCAGTGTTTGGATTAAAGAAAACGTAGCAAAAGTTAATAGTCGCCCAAAATAGATAGCACGAATACTATATTGTGAATGATTGTAAACATCTACGGCTAATAATGAAATTAACAATAAACAACCCACCCATATAGACAATACTGTATAAAATGGAGTCATAGCGGTTCCATAATTTGCGATAGGAAACATTCTATGCTCCACAAGCTTAATAGGCTCTTCAAAGAATTCACGTTCCGCATTAACGTCATTTTTTAGCAATTGAACAATTTCAGATATGTCTGCTTCATTTTCTAATGTTCGAAGCTTCTCTGCAAGATCTCTAATTTTGGTACTAAGAGTAGGAAAATCGGCTTGTACTTTAGAAATGGTATTATTGGCTGTTTCTAATGTTTTTTTGGCATTTTTTAAGCGATTTGTTGCATCTGGTATGGAATTTTTTACATTTTTTAACATGGCGGATGCATTTGTTAATGTATTTTTAGCAGATGACAAGGTTGTATAAATTTGTGGTTCCAGATTATTATTATAATGCGTAACGAATTGTTGAAGGTTGTTAGCAGCAGTTTGTGCAATGGCTTGAAGATCAGCGAGATCCTTTTTTATGGTTTCTTCATCCAAGACATTAAGTTTCTGCACGTTTGTGTGGACATCTAATAGTAACGTGTTGAGCTGCTGTAAGGATGTTAATGTGTTGAATGAATAGTCAGTTAAACTTGGATTTACCTGTAAATTTCCTCTTATAGCTTCAAGTTTTGCGATAGGCTCCTTATTGACATTTTCAGCATTGTTTTGCTGAAGAGACGCAATAATCGTATCAAGTGTGCTTTCAAGTTGCTTGCGTGAAGATGTGTCAGCTTGGGTTAAATCTTGGAGTGCTTCAAGAGTCTTGATGCTATTATTGACTTTTTTACGTGATTCCTCTAGCTGTTTTTGAATCGTTTCCTTTGTTTGTGCAATTTTCAATGTATTCACAGATGGACTTTTTAACTTCTCTAATAGCTCTGAAAAATGTTGGGCAATTTGTTGAACAGTTTCTAAATCCTTTTTAATGGTTGGAGATAGCTGATTAAACAGTGTCTCTGCTTCATTCATTAATGTTAAACCATGCTGTATAGTTGTAAGTCCATCATTGGTTAATGCCTCAACCTTTGGCACCTGTTTAATGGTGTTATCTAACATTGATTCGGCTTCCTTACCACCTTTTGCAGTTTGTGCTAAAAATGTTTCAATATCAGGTAGATGATGCTCAATGGTAAATATATAATGTTCAAATTTTCTAAAATCAGGTATTTCCCGTTCCATTTCAACGCCTATCGTATTAAAAATAGAAAAAAGTGTTCCATTAACAGTTGAAACAAATTCATTAGAAACCTGTTGCGTCAGCACACTAGCCCCTTTACTAGTGATTTTTGGTGCAATGGGATTGATTTTTTCATTCACGTAATAATCGATATGTGCTTTTGTTGGCTGATTGGATAGGATAGAGGTGAGTTTTTGAGAAAAATCACTAGGGACAATGATCACCGCAAAATAATCGCCATTTTGTAATTGATGAATGGCTTGTTTATGAGATAAAAATTTCCAAGAAAAATTTTTATTTGTTTTTAAATTGTTGACTACCTCATTCCCAACATTGATCTCCTCTCCTCTAACGGTAGTTCCTGTGTCTTCATTGACTACAGCAATTTTCATGTTGGCTGTGTGAGCGTACGGATCCATAGATGCGTAGATATTAAGCCATGCATATAGAGAGGGTAAAAAGATGAGCCCGCCAATAATGACAGCAACTACCCAGTTTGTTAAAATATTATGGATATCTCTTTTATAAATTTGAAAGCTATGTTGGATAGTGTGTTTCATAGTAACCACTCCACATTCATTTTGAGCTAAACCTTTATTATGTATGTTCCCAAATTTGGGCGAAATTATGTTTGAATTGTGGAAAAACTTATTTTTAAAGGCAAATTAGTTTACTAGGATTTCAAAACACTTTATAATCAAATCGCGAATACACTAAAAGTAGGGTATTTTTAGTGTCTAAAAGGAGGAACGCATGAAAAAATTACTAATTATTGGCTCCATTATTGTTGTACTATTTGCAGCAATTATTGTGCTAACAAATGTGTCGAACAAAAGTAAGTTAGCAAACGCAAAGGATCTGTATGGCGACAAAGATCTAAAACAAGAAACAATCGATCAATTAGATGATAAAAACTACCAAAATATTATGCTACCTGATGAATTAGAGAAAAAAATAAAAGCTGGAGAAGATGTAAACGCTTATTTCTTCAGTCCAGTATGTATGCATTGTAAAGCATTTACACCTGTATTAATGCCGATTGCTGATGAACTTGGTGTTAATATTGCCCAGTTAAATATTTACGAATTTGATGATTTATCTAATAAATACAATATCGAAGCGACACCAACATTTATCCGCTTCGAGGGCGGTAAAGAGGTTAACCGCTTTGTAGGTGCATTATCCGAGGAAGATTTACGAACATTCTTAAAGACAGAAGTACTAAAAAAATAGCATGAATGATGAGACTGTCTCAAAAGTTAAAATTTTGAGCAGTCTTTTTTTAATTGTAGTTAGTGTATACTAAATATACTGAAAAGTTGTAAATTGGAGGAATATGGAATGACGATGGATGATTATTTTTATAATGGAGAGTTAATGAAATGTTATGAAGCAGCTAAGCAAGTGACAGATGAAGGGGAAAAGGCATTAGCTGATAAATATATAAGATTATTGGAAGAGTATGATTTTGCTAACTACCCAAAGCCTATGCTAGCAGTTGAAATGCAGCAGGAGGAGCGTGCAGATGAAAGCTATCCTGAATCGGATGCTGTCGTTGAAATTCGTGTAATAAAGGATGAGACGGAGTTTTCTAAGCGTATCCAGGAGTTAGAGAATATAGCGAAAATAGGTACACCCTATGAAAAGGCACAATCATTTTTTACGCAGGGTGAATTATTTTTGTTTGCGCACCATTACAATGAAAGTGTACATTGTTTTAAACAAGCAGTGAGAGAAAATCCAAATAAGGCTTTATACTGGGGAATTACTGGACAAACAATGCATCGTTTTGGTTGGATGCCCTTTGATGCACTTGGTTATATAGAGCAAGCGATTCATTTAGATCCCAAAAATGCACGCTGGAAATGGAATAAAGCGCTTGTCCTGATTCAATTAGCGAAGGATTTACAGCTGGCACCGTTTATGGCAAATGCTGCGATTACCTTAGAGGAGGCCCTTGCTGCTTGTGGAGAGCATCAGCGCTCATTGCGAAAAGCTATTCAAAATACAATTGATAATATGGATAGCTACGTATTTTCATAATAACGGAAAGATGTCTCAAAAATCGAGGCATCTTTTTTTAGTGAAATCATTCAAGTTTTATCGTGCTAAAATTATCTAGCATTTGAAGGGAAATGGTATTGAAGCTAATATTTTTACGGCAATAATCTGTGTTTTCTTAATAATAAAATGGATATTAGAAACCTCTGTTTTTAGAGATGTTTTATAGTATAATTATTCCAATATTTCTATATGAAATATTTGAAAGTAATCTTAAGCAAAGGAGGGAAGTAACAATGTGGAAATTCAATGATGATTTTTCATTTGTAAAGAGAGGGAGTCAATTTCTTGTATTAACAGTAATTTTCTTAAGTGTCGTTGCTTTAGGTGGTGACCAATTCTATGGGATCTTCGGTAAGAACAACTATGTCACAATTCATTTAATGATGGAAATCCTTATAATTGTGGTAACGATGGCGATTTCGATTCAGGCTTGGCTAGTTTCTCCTTATATTTTATCGAATCGAGTTCTCTATGCTGGCGCTTTATTTTTAACCATTAGCTTAATAGAAATAGCCCATACCCTATCCTATAAAGGAATGCCTTTCTTCATTACAGAAAGTACACCGTATGCTGCCACATGGTTCTATATACTAGGGAGATTGCTATTATCGATTGGTGGTCTTATTCTTCTTTTCACGAAAGACAAGGAAGTTAAAATAACCTTTCGTTGGCTAATTTATACGCTGCCATTTTTAATAATCGTAGCTTGCTTTGCCATTATTTATGCCCCAACATCTATCTTGCCATCACTAATCATTGAAGGAGAAGGACCTACAGCATTAAAAAATACTTTGCAATATTTAGCAATAGTGTTACACATCGTCATTATCATTGTTTTACTAAGTAAGTTTAAGCAAGCACCAAAAATAATTTTTCTTTCCGTGAGCAGCGCAATTTATTTAATCATGAGTGATTATCTTTTTACAATATATCGTGATGTTTATGACATTAAAAACTTTATTGGTCATATTTTTCAGTTAAGCTCCTTCTACCTTTTATTTAGAGCAATTTATTTTTCATCTATCGAAAGGCCTTTTCAACAACTAATTGATACACAAGGTCATCTAGAAAAATCTCGTGAACAAATGCATTATATGGCCTATCATAATGAAGTAACGAACCTGCCAAATGAGCGTTTTTTTATGGAAACATTAAAAAGAAATTTATACATAACTTCATCGCAAAAAGCTATTCTTGCCATTGGTATAGAAAGAATTTCAGCCATTAAAGCATCTTTAGGTAATACATATGCAGACCAGATGATTGATCTGATTGCACAACGGCTGAAAAACGTTATACCAGAGAAATTTGATCTTTGTATGTTGCGAGAGGATTATTTTGTAATTTTTATCGATGAAGTGGCTCATACCAATCAATTAACCCAGCTGAGTCAGCAGCTTCAATTGGTCATGGAGGAGTCATTTCAAGTACAACATTTTTCACTCAATAGTCAGCTCAATATTGGAATTTCATTATTTCCCACAGATTCAAATAGGGAAGAAGAACTTCTTAGATTTGCACTCTATGCGATGCATGAAGCACATAAAATCCCATCACGTATACGTTTTTATGAATCCACCATGTCTAGTGAAATGACAGAGCGGCTTGTATTAGAAAATGATTTACATGATGCATTAAACAATCAGGAGCTTTATTTGGAATATCAGCCTCAAATCCATTTACAGTCAGGTGAAATAAAGTCAGTGGAAGCTTTAATCAGATGGCAGCATCCAAAAAAGGGATGGATTTCGCCAGGGGTTTTCATTCCAATTGCGGAGGAATCCGGCTTGATTATTCCTATTGGACAATGGGTGTTAGAAACAGCCTGTACACAGGTGAAACAATGGGAAGCAGCTGGCCTACCCCCTATGAAAGTAGCTGTCAATTTATCATTAGGCCAACTTTTTCAGCAAAATCTAGTGGAAATGATACATCATGTGCTTGACAAGACACAAATAGAGCCACACTATTTACAACTGGAAATTACAGAAAGCATGACAATCAACAGCAATCATATGACGACAATTTTACAGCAATTAAAGGGACTTGGTGTAACCATTGCAGTAGATGATTTTGGCACAGGCTATTCATCCCTATCATATCTGAAGGATTTCCCGATTGATTGCTTAAAGATAGATCGATCTTTTGTTCAAAAAATACATGCAGATTCTACAGATAAGGCATTAGTAGACATGATTCTTTCAATGGCCAAACATCTACAGTTAAAGGTAGTAGCAGAGGGAATAGAGGAGATAGATCAGCTAAGCTATTTAGTAAGTAGTAAATGTGATGCTGTACAGGGCTTTTTATTCAGTAAACCCATACCGCCCGAAAGATTGCAGGAATCTTACAAATCGCTTCACAATCATGTGAAGAGTATTTTAGATTCAATTTCAGTTCTAGAAAATTAATATAAACGAGGCTGTTCAGTAAGTCTCATAGATTTCAAAATACTTCGTATACGAATAATGAATGCTAAATAACATACCTAGTTGTAAAGGGTTTTAGACTCCACAGTAACACATATAGTGTAATTGTGGAGTTTCTTAGCCATTGTAGGGTCATCTAAACCTATTTTTGGATAATATTCCTATGTAAACGATTTCATTTATTTGTAATATTCATAAAATAATAACAATTTATGATTCTCTTGAGAACATTGGCTTTATAGCGTTGACTTTACTTAAGTGAAGTAATATAATTTTCAAAGTTAAATTGTTTGAATAGTTTTGCAATAAAAATAAATTTGATAATTTCTTAGGATGAAATTTGTTAGTAGGATGGGAGTTTATTTAATGGATATTATGCAAAAAGCAGCGGAGATGCATAGAGAAGCACAGGGGAAAATGAAAATCGTTGCAAAAGTACCTGTACAAGATACATATGATTTAAGCTTAGCGTATTCACCAGGGGTTGCACAGCCCTGTATCGAAATCGAAAACAATCCTCAGGCTGTGTATGATTATACAATCAAAGGAAATTTAGTGGGTATTGTTACGGATGGTACAGCTGTACTTGGGCTTGGTGATATTGGACCTGAGGCTGCACTGCCTGTAATGGAGGGAAAGGCTATTCTTTTAAAACGCTTTGCGGATGTTGATGCATTTCCAATTTGTCTTGCAACAAAGGATGTAGATGAAATTGTGCGTACAGTCAAAGCTATTGCTCCAACTTTCGGAGGAATTAATTTAGAGGATATTTCTGCTCCTCGTTGTTTTGAGATAGAAGACCGCCTTCGTCAGGAATGTAATATTCCTGTATTTCACGATGACCAACATGGCACGGCTATCGTAGTAGGGGCAGGCTTATTAAATGCTGTGAAAATTGTTCATAAAAAACCACAGGATATGAAAGTAGTTATTAATGGTGCTGGTGCAGCAGGGATTGCCATTTTACGTTTATTACTTCAAATGGGCTATGAAAATGTTATCATGTGCGATACAAAGGGAATTATTTATGATGGTCGTCAAGAGGGAATGAATAAGATTAAGGACCAAATTGCGAAGCTTTCTAACCCAGCTAATCTTGAAGGAACATTAGAGGATGCTATTACTGGAAGTGATGTTTTTATCGGTGTTTCAGTTGCCAATCTTTTAACAAAAGCCCATATAGAATCTATGAATGCAGATCCAATTGTCTTTGCTTTAGCAAATCCAAATCCAGAAATAACTTATGATAATGCGCGTGCATGGGGCGTTCGTGTAATGGGGACGGGCCGTTCTGATTATCCTAACCAAGTGAACAATATGTTAGCATTCCCAGGAATTTTTCGTGGTGCACTAGATGTTCGAGCTACAGATATTAACGAAGCGATGAAATTAGCGGCAGTTGAGGCGATTGCATCATTAGTGTCAGAAGAAGTGTTATGTGAAGAGTTTATTATCCCAAAATCTATGGATGAGCGCGTTGCGGGTGTTGTAGCCAAAGCAGTTGGAAGTGCTGCCATTGAATCTGGCGTTTCAGTGTTATTCCAACAACCAACACTACAGGCATAAGTGCTGCCCGTTTCTTTATATTCTACAATCATGGTATGATAGGAACAAAATGATTTGATTTGTAGATATAAAGGACGGGTTTTTATGGCACAAGAAGTGGCAAATAAGTTTATTGAAAATGTGTGCAATCATTTAGTGCGCAATATGAATATTTCAAAGGTAGAGCAGCACTTTACAGAGACAATTGCGATGCAGCGTGAATCGGCACAGTCTCAAATTGATTTTTGGGATAGACTGATGGTAAATATGCTGTATTTTACTGAAAATGAGCAAGTTTGGGAAAATGAATTTCTAAAAATGCTTGTAAACAAAGAGTGGCTAAAGCCAGCAGTGCTTGAGGAAGAGTTATTGATGCATCAGCTGCGCATCCGTCAACAGGTTGCTGAGCAAATCGATGAAGCGAAAGAATTGTTTCATAAGCAGTATGTGACAGATGGATTAGTAGAAGAAGATATCATTTACGATTATGCTTATAGTTCTGCTGGACATTCAATGCGTATGGATTTGATAACGGTGTTAGTGACAACCGCAGAGCAATCAAAATTACTATTTGACGCTAATCCACAAGAAACCATTCGTATTGTTAATGGTTATATTGCATACCATACAGATCAATTAATTAATCGAACAAAATTGATATAAGTTTTTCTAAGAGGCTACCTAATACGTTAGGTAGTTTTTATAATGTCTGAGTAGCATATTGACAAAATGATGGATAACAGTGTACTTTTGAATTAATATAAATGATAATGATTTTCGTTATCGGTAAAATAGGAGGTTGTTTTGTGAGATGTTGCCACTTTAAGTGATACAGAACAAATTATAGCATTTAATGCATTAGCAGCAGCTGGCATTGTAATGACAGGAGAGAGTTTTAAACCAAATGACATTGTAACCTGTCAACAAGGAGCGTTAATGTTGTATCGTGCCATAGGCTATGCCACACAAAAAGAGCTTAATTTTTGGTTCAACACTTGTCTATGTAGATGAAGCAAGTATTTCAAATGTCGAAGCTAGAAAGGCTTTGCACTGTTATACGTAGGAGGTATGATGACTGGAAGGAAAGAATACAGCAGGGGCACTAGTGATAGAGCCAAATGCACATTTAAAGCGTACACAAATGGCAAAAATTTTAAACGGTGCACTGAAATATATGAGCACTAAATAAGTGATGCAGGAATTGAATATGGTAAGATAATAATGATTCCATTTGAAAGGATTTTGTTCATGAATACACCATTTACCTTTAAGCATACACAACCTACTACTATGAACCCTCAAAAAAAATATCCAGCGATTTTTTTATTGCATGGAATGGGTAGTCATGAAGATGATTTACCACAATTAGTGCAAGATTTTAAAGAACAATGCCATGTTTTTAGTCTACGTGGACCTATTACACAAAAGCCTGGTTATGCTTTTTTCACTATCCAGGAGATTGGTAAACCAGACCGTGAAATCTTTGATAAAGTGTTAGTGGCATTACAACGGTTTGTGTTAGAGGCTATTGACGAATATCAAATTGATCCACATAAAGTATTCGTGTTGGGCTTTAGTCAAGGGGCAGTTTTGGCACAATCACTTGCTTTTGTAATGGGCAATTTAATTACTGGTATAGTAGCATTAAGCGGCTATACACCAAAATTTGTCACAGAAGAATACGCAATTCGCCCAATCAATCATTTACGAGCGTTTATTTCTCACGGTGATTATGATTATGTTATTCCGTCACAATGGGGTGCTGAAAGTAAAGAAACTTTCGAACAATTTGGAGCATCGGTAACATTTAAACAGTACGCAGATGGACATGGCGTTACACCAGAAAACCTACGCGACCTAACTACCTTTTTAGCGCAGGAATTACAAGAAAATTATCAATAATGAAAGCCGAGACACAGTTCGTCTCGGCTTTTCATATTGTTTAGAATTTTATTTGGATAAGCTTCGATCTTTATCAGTCACAGCAGCTACTGCATCATGAATCGTTGTTTCAAAATGATTGCTTTGTAAGGAGGATACACCTTGAATGGTAGTTCCACCTGGTGAGCATACCTGATCTACAAGTGCCCATGGATGCTCCTGTGATTGTAAAATCATTTTAGCACTGCCGAGTACAGCATTTGCAGCTATATCTAGCGCCATATTCTTCGGCATTCCTTCGCGTACAGCTGCACGTGCTAAAGCGTCGATATACATATAAGTAAATGCTGGTGAAGCTCCACCTATTGTAGTAAAAATAGAAAATAAATGCTCTGGCACCTCAATAATAGTGCCGACTGTTTCAAACAAGGAAATAATGAGTTGAAGCTGTGCAGTTGATACTTGTTCACTTGCTGTATAGCAGCTTGTGGATGCACCGATAAGGGCATTAATATTAGGCATTACACGAATAATAGGGGTATTTTTAGATAAACGATCTTGTAGATATGTAATATTTTTGCCTGCAGCAATGGAAACAATGACGTGATTGTCATGTAAATATTTTTTCACTTCTGATAAAACCTCTGGCAGCATTTGGGGTTTAACACCAAGGATAATGACATCACAATTTGACATAATGTCTGCGATAGAGCTTGCAGCTTGAATTCCGTAAGAGGTTGCTAATTTTGTTGTTTTGGCTTTCGTCCGATTATAACCATAGATTATGGTAGAATCGAAATCCCCGCTTTTACACATTCCTTTAATAATCGCTGTTGTCATATTTCCAAGGCCGATAAATCCATATTTCACGTGGTGACACTCCTTTATTTAGTTCAAACATATACATTAGTATAAATTAGATTGTTTTTCTTGAATAGCAATATGCAAAGAATCAAGGCAATAAGGTTCAAATTCACAGCAGTCGGTGGTATTATAGAAGATGTTGTGAATGGAACTGTATCTTTAACCTCATTTCGCAAAAAATAAGACGATCAAGAAATCATGTACTTTATGTGAACATAGAGACAGATTCTAGCTAAAAGAGGTAAAATAATAATTTAATATGTTTAATGCAAAATTTGTCGCTTTCTATCGAGGATAGCTTGTAGAAATTAAGAGAGAAAAGGAATTAAGATGAATGGAACAAAATCTAAAAACGGAGCATCAACAACAATCTCGCTCTTCTATTTTAGCGCAAACAGTTAAAACTGGGATTATTAAATCCAATTTAATTCCTATGTGGGCTGGTTTAACGCTAGGGATGTACAAAAATAAAATGACTTTTATCGAGAATATACCTGAAATTATTTTTGCCACGATTGGATCCGCGCTTGTTATTGGAGCCGCTGGGGCATTTAATAATGTCTATGATCGGGACATTGATGCCATTATGCCTCGTACACAAAGTCGTCCTACAGTTACAGGCGAGATGTCCGCAAAATCTACACTGGCTTTAGCGTTTGCTTTGCTTATTTTGGGTGTGGCTGTACTATATCTTGCATCACCTCTAGCTGCGGCATTTGGCTTTCTTGGAGTATTTTTGTATGTAGTGCCATATACAATGTGGACAAAGCGCCGCACTATCTATAATACAGAAATTGGGAGTATAGGAGGGGCAATTCCACCTGTTATTGGTTGGGCCGCAGTTTCTTCCGATATTACACATCCTGCGATACTTGGATTATTTTTTGTCATGGTTATATGGCAGATGCCTCATTTTTATGCGATTGCTATTCGTAAGCATGCTGACTATGAAGCGGCAAAAGTTCCAATGCTTCCCGTTGTAAAAGGAATGCGCCGAACGTATTATCAAACGAACTTTTATTTACTATTACTGATTTTATCAAGCTTCCTATTCGGCTCATTAAGTATTGGTATTATGCTTGTGGCACTATTGCTAAGTATCGCATGGCTTGTTATGAGTATTTACGGCTACCATAGTAACAAGGATCAAATTAAATGGGCGACAAAAATGTTTGTGTTCTCACTGTTCCATATGACTATTTTGTTTTCAACAGTGATTGTGTACTCTTTAGTAGGTGTTATTTTTAAATTGTATTAATGTCATCCTATTACACTAAAAGCCAACAAGTTATTCGTTACTTGCTGGCTTTTTCTTATCCACTGATATGATTTCGCGACTTGGCCATTCCAATGCATGTAATTGCCCGCCAAAGACAGCCCCGCCATCAATGCCAATAATATGATTTTCACCAAAATAGACATTGTAATTAGTTGGATTTTGATGAAGTCTATACGTGGGGGTATGACCAAAGACGACTGTTTTATCTCCTTGATAGCCTGTATGAAATTCTTCTCGTATCCATAACAATTGCATAGGGTCAGTTTCTGCCAAAGCTACACCAGGAACAACACCACCATGCACAAAGATAACATCTTCTAACTCAATATAAGTTTCAAGTGTTTCGATAAGCTGTAAATGTTCTTCGAGCTTCGGTAAGGTCTGAATAAAAGTTGGTAAGGTGTTATTACGAATGGCTTCTTCAAAATCCGCTACCTGATATCCATAGCTTGCAAGCGTAGCATCCCCGCCACATAGCCCTACCCAATGATTCCAAGGCTTTAAATGGCCAGAGCGACAAGCTTTTAGCATAATCGCCTCATGGTTTCCTAGTAGAACCCGTGCACCCATTGCTCGCAATTCGCTCACTAGGTTTAACACACCGCTTGAAGCAGGTCCTCGATCAATATAATCACCTAGTAAAAATAGCTGATCATACGCAGCATTATAATTTGCTGCGATTAATAGTTCCTCAAAGAGTTCTAATTCACCGTGTATATCACTAATAGCTAGTATTCTATTCATACAAGTGCATCCTTTCCAGTTAAGTACAGTTACTATTTAGTATAGAGAATAGTTCTGCAAAATTCGACTTTTCTACCTCTAGACGGATGAGTGATTATGAAAGTTTTCACTTTTCCTAAATAGTATTGATAAATGGAGATTCTTATCTTGTTAATGTTTTCAAGCAAAAGAGATGAATCAAGTCCTATTATCTTAAAATTTTCACTAATGAAAAGTTTACTTTATCATATGTCAGAGTGATTCCAATTCCTTATTCGTTCGTCTATAGTGTTGGGATAGTGGAAAGGAGGGAGCATAGTTGCTACAGCAATTTCAACAAGATTATGAGCAGCACAGTGATACTATTTTTAAATATATTTATTATTTGGTAGGAAACAAGGAACTAGCAGAAGATTTAACACAGGAAACATTCTTTAAAGCCTATCAATACATGCATACATATAGGAAGGAAGCAAACATTGTTACATGGTTAAGAAAAATAGCTCGAAATTTAGTATACGATTACTTTAGACGTAAGCGAATTTTCCAATTTATCCCGTTTTTTCAGAAGGATTGTTTACAAGATAAAGCCTTGTTACCAGAAGAGTTTTTATTGAAAGGAGAAATTTTTTTAGCTGTTTTTCAAGCACTATTTAAGATAAAGCTTGAGTACCGAGAAGCTATTATTTTACGTTACATCGAGGAGCTATCAGTTAAAGAGGTCAGTGATTTACTAGGCTGGAGCGAAGCAAAGGTGA
This sequence comes from Lysinibacillus sp. GW821-FHT14F06, assembly GCF_058803665.1. Lineage (NCBI taxonomy): Bacteria > Bacillati > Bacillota > Bacilli > Caryophanales > Bacillaceae > Lysinibacillus > Lysinibacillus sp. GW821-FHT14F06. The sequence continues at coordinate 268,278 of NZ_JBXAPF010000002.1, read as the reverse complement.
AAAATAATACGACGCGAGGACTTAGGGCAGTACGAAAAATACTAGGGGAGGAGGGGATATGCTATGAATGATCCAATAAAAAATGCTTTACGACAATTACAGGATTTAAAACGATCAACAGAAGACAAAGAGCTAACGTGGAAAAATCTAGAGATAAAAATGCAGGTAGAAACAAAGCGCCATCAATGGCAGTATCGTACAGCTTTTACAGGTGTACTTGTTATGTTATTTTTATTCATCATCTTATTGTTAAATGGCAATGAAAGTTCCAAAAATGCGATGTTTCCTTTAAAGGAGGAAATAGCATCAGTTCATTATGTAGCATCTGATACAAAAAGCCATTTCATTGGTAAAGATTCAAGACTTTATTTGGGCGTGAAAAAGCTATCTTCAAAGTCCTATAGGCAACTAGAAAAATTTTTAGCCCTACATCAAGTAATAATTCCAAGCAAAAGTGAAATTCAAGCGTTTGATAATAATACGTATGATTTAGTTATTACTTTTAAAGATGGACATCAGCAACGCCTAAAATGGAATCGTTATGTTAACGAAAATGGAGAATTATTAATGCTTGATTGGGATAAAAAAATATATTATAAAATCCCTAAAGACATAGCCGTGAATATGAATGAGGAAATTTTAGCACTCAAAAATGATTTTAAGAATTGGTCATTATGGCCACTTATTATTCTAGGAGTTATGATAGTGGAAACTCTTTTGAATTTTTTAATACGAAAAAAATACAGGCTCCCGAAAAAGCCAGACCTCTGTCCAGAAAAAAAGTGGATGCTAGTGGATTTTGGTGTGTTAATGCTTATACTTTTTGCAGCAATTAATTTAAAGAGTCCATTGTATGTAGGTTGGTTAATACCTGTCGCAATTCTATTATGCTGTTGGCAATTTTGGATTAATCAAAAATTAACGCCACACCGTGGTTATATGGAACTTCGATTATTACGTGTTGCTTATCTTTTATCCATTATTATGTATTTAATAATTATGTTTGCATCATAAATAGGTGGCCATCAACTAACAGTCAGTGGGGATAAGGAAAACCCCACCGATTGTCTTATAGACAGTATGTTTGTTTATTCTTTGAGTTTTCGCCATGCTTGCTTTGCAATATTTTCGTCAAATGTTGATAGTAATCGATAGTTATTGGAATCTAGAATTCGAAAATGTTGACTAATGACATTTTGCTGTAGGCGATAACTACTGTATTCACTTAGGTTTTTCCACCATATGTAACCACCCATTGTTTTTTCTTTTGGCTGTAATGTTCCATTGTTCGCAATCAAATCCACAACCTCAAGTGGATCGCCACCAAGCTCATGCTGTAAAATTGAGCTTTCTCGGCATAAGGTACAAACTGCCACTGTTGTTGTCCAACCAGTGTGTATACGACCTTTTTCAATTTGAACAAGTGTTTTTTTAGAGAGCCCTAGTAAATCGCTCATCTGATCCTGTGTTAAATTTTTTTCAGTACGGATTAATTTCAGTTTTTCTGAAATAAGTGTGATTAATTGTTCACGATTCATCCAAACACCCTTTCTTTCAGATCGTTAAGTACCATTATACATCAAAGCATGGAGAGCATGTTTTCGGTTTTGTTGTATTCAAATTGGCTAATAGTAATGTAAAACAGACTGTTCAAATGATTTTGAACAGTCTGTATTATCCTGCATACAGTAGAGCTCCTACTTCAACATGTAGGTGAAGCTTATAATTGAAGTAAGAGTTATACTATTCACCAAAACTCAATTGGTTTAGGCAACAGTATTTTAGTCACACAGGATATGAAGTTTCACCGTATCGTTAAATTTCGTATTTTTTTGTGTCTGAAATAACGCGGAAATGAATTCCTTTAATTTGAGCGCTTATTTTATGACGAAGAGTATCAATATCGACAAGCTCATCTTTATCATTCACACATTCTGCAATTTCCTGTAATAGCTTCGTAAAGGCTTCTTTGAAGAGTGTGCGCATATTATCGAAATCCAGACTACGGAAGTTGCCATCAATATCAAATGCTTCGACAGAATTTAATTGCTTTGAAGCTCCAGCAAAACGATCGTCGTAAACTGTATAGTTTTCATCCGTGACAACGATAATATATAATATTTCACCTGTAATCGTTTTTAGTTCGATATTCGTTTTGTGTTTTTTGACGTCCGTAATAATGTGTATACCATCCGAATGATATAGCTTAAACAATTTCATATGTGATACCCCCTGAAAATAGAATCATATTCACACTTCATTATATAGGGATATGGCTAATAATGGAATAAGGCGAAAGTATATGAAAAATTAAAATAGCCCTATTCATGAAATACCAGTAAAACTAAAAATGATTTAAACTATCAAAAAAATCGTATCTTAGTTATTAGGCTTGAACAATAGAGGGTGCTGCTTTTCGAAGAGGTCGCACCTCAATATAATGTAGTTGATGCCCTTGCTGCTCGTAGATACTAAAAACATATGGAGCTAGTTCAATGTTTTTCATAGCTTTAATCCCATTATTTACTGTTAAGAACCATCCGCCGAGCGTTTCAACTTCTTCTGCTTCAAGCGTAATATTTAATAAATTTTCAACATCTTCAACAAGCATTTTAGCATTTAAAATGTAGTGATTGTCATTTATTTTTCGAATTTCTGCAATTTCATCATCGTCAAATTCATCACGAATTTCACCAACAATTTCTTCTAAAATATCCTCGACAGTAACAAGACCTGATGTACCACCATATTCATCCATTAGAATGGCCATATGAATGCGTTCCTTCTGCATGCGTACCAATAATTGTTGAATAGGAATCGTTTCAATCACTCGAATTACAGGATTGATGAAATCCTCTAATACTAGTGATTCGTCCGTTAGTTGCTCAAGCAATCCGTAGGTAAATAATTCTTTGGCGTTAATAAAGCCTAAAATATTATCACGATCTCCATCATAAACAGGGTATCGTGTATATTTTTCATCAGCGATAAAATGGATCATATTTGTAAAAGATTCGTTCTTCTCAATTCCCGCAATTTCTGTGCGAGGTACCATAATTTCACGAGCAATACGTTCGTCAAACTCAAACACATTATTCACAAATTTGAGCTCAGTTTTATTGATTTCACCGCTTTTAAAGCTCTCCGATAGTAGTAATCGTAATTCTTCCTCAGTATGTGATAATTCATGCTCAGAAGCAGGCTTCATGCCAAAAAGTCCAACTAGTACACGAGCAGAACCATTTAAGAACCAAATAAATGGATACATCATCTTATAGAATAGCATAATGGGCTTGGCAAACAACAATGTAATCGTTTCAGCCTTTTGAATAGCAGCAGTTTTAGGTGCTAATTCACCGACAACAACATGTAAAAATGTAGCAATCGCGAAAGCACTACCAATTGTGAAAATCGTCATATATTTATCAGAAATGCCAACCATCTCGAAAAGGGGATGCAGCATAAATTCAAAAGTTTTTTCACCAACCATCCCGATACCAAGTGCTGTTACAGTAATACCAAGCTGACAGGCAGATAAGTATTCATCCAAATGATTGACAACATGCTTAGCAGGAATAGCTTTTTTATTGCCCTCCCCAATTAATTGATCTAGCCTAGAGGAACGAACTTTTACGATGGCAAATTCAGTTGCTACGAAAAAGCCAGTTAAAGCTAATAAAATGGTAAAAATCGATAAGTTAAGTATGGTCTCCAAATAGTCGTTCTGTATAAACAGAACGTCACCTCCTAATTATGAATAAGTAAAAGCAAAGATTGCATGAGTGCAATGCTTTCGGGTGAAACATTTTTTTTAATTTTTTCAATATGTTTAGTATCTTGTTTGTTCATTTGCGCAAGAAGAGAAGTGACATCGTGCTCTAAATCTTGCATTTTTAAACGAAGTATTTGTACATCAATTTCTTCATATAGTGTGATGTTTAACTCATGCTGGATCTCTACAAGGGATAAACCCTCCTGTTTGCGCTGCTCAATAAAATGAAGTCTTTCAATCATAGCAGGGGCATAATAGCGATAGTTTGTGGCAGAGCGTTCAGCTTCTAATAAACCAATGTTTGTATAATAATCGATTGTTCTTTTTGTAATGCCTGTTTTTTCTGCCAGCTCACCAATTCTTAATTTCTCTGTCCCAATGCAAACACCTCCAAACCATCACGTGATACTTTAATTATAACGTGATGGTTTTATACATTCAAATTATAGAATTCAATATTTCAAAATTGTAAGATTTCTTTTAACAGATATTTTAATACATAGAAAATTTCAAGATAGAGAGAAGAAAAAATCAGCGGGAGGTGTGTGCCCACTGATCGAAGTTATTACGTTATTTTTTTAAATGTGTATCGTAAAGGTAAGCTAATGCCTCTTCACCAGTCATTTCTAAAATTGTTTCATTGTTAAAAACTAATGACACCTCTGTAAGCGAGCCATCAATTTGGTCATCATTTATCACACATGTAACGTTTACCACGCCTGTTTCTGCTAGCTGTTTTTTCATAGTATCATCCCACGATTGTTTGGAAAATAGTGGTGCCTGCCATGTCCCTCTCACATGAAGCTCTTTTTTGTCAGGGTCATAATCCCAGCGTATGTCACGTAAAATAGATTTAAATAGGTCATTAACCGTAAAAGTTGTGTCCTTATAGTTAATGGTAATGGCACGTATAGCATGTACATCACGACCAACAGCACTAGCTGCAGAATCAGCTGCTGAATTAATGCCTGAAGCTGCATCTTTAATTTCAGACAGTCGTTCCCCGCAGCCGGCTAGTAGTGAACATAAACATGCTACACATGCTAACTTTGTTATCCATCTCACAAGTAGTCCCCCCAGTTTTGCAAGTTGTTACTACTATATTATCGAAAAGAAAAATACGAAGAAAGGGCATGAAGGCGGCAGATTGTGACGGTTTTGCAACGATACGACCTCCACTTGAATGTTCAAGAAATTGGAATTTTTAGTATCTGAAAATTTAGTAAACTCACAAAAGAAAGGGAGCGATTTGGGATGAAGATTAATGATGATTTACTGGAACGATTAGGAACATATTTTGTCTATCACGCTGTCTATGAAAATTATGGGATTACATTTGAAAATTTTGTAGAGCGTTGGTTACGTGGAATACTTGAAATATAGTGAGCTGCCCCCTTTTAACAGGGATATTTATCTTCATTCAGCAGTAGACTCCCACCTCTACAGGTGGTGAGATGAATGCAGTTTTGGTTCCTTTTCAGTGCCAAACACCTACTGAAATAGCGGAACTCAGGCTAAGAACTTCACTTCCTATGAAAACGCCTGAGTGACCAACAACATGCTACTGACGCTACGTTAGCACTACGCTTTCGCGAAAAAAACATCATGTTGCTGCCGCTTCGTTAGAACTACGCTTTCGCACAAAAAACATCGTGTTGCTGCCGCTTCGTTAGCACTACGCTTTCGCACAAAAACATCTGTTGGCCTAAAGCCTCTAGCGGATGTCACGGATTTTCAAAGGAATGAATAAAAGGATGTTAGCCTAAAACCTTCGCATCCTGCGAAAACGGCTAACTGACCTGCATCGGTAAAAACGCCACCCTGAGGCATTACCGAAATGACCGACATCGTGTCGGCCCTCGTGCAGGCCTGGGCACAATTCAAAATCCGGACGTATTGTTTATCTGTAGCGAAAGCAAAGCGGCAGCTACAATTACGCCAAGGCGAAATTGATTTATAAAAAAGACATATATCCCTCTACTTTCAACACTTTTCACTGTATAGCTCATGCTATAATTAACTTAAATAGTTAATTATCTATTACTTTGTATCTAAAGGGGGGCTTATACATATGAATTTATTGGGGAGAATGCTCATAACTGTTATAGGAACAGTGTTTATTGTATTTGCTGTTATAACAGTGGTGAATATTTATCAAACGAAAAACTTAACGATTGAGACAGCACAAAAAATGGCACAGGCAGAAGCATCTGACAATGCCAACCAGCTTCAAATTCAGCTTGATTATGCAATGGATACTGCGCGTACGCTCGCAGCCAGTTTAACAACAATGGTGGAGGAACAAAAGGCTGACCGTGCTTTAACAGATGCAATGTTCCAGCGTATTTTAGCGGATAATGAGCAGTTTATGGGCGTTTGGGCTGTATGGGAACCTAATGCCTTCGATGGGCAAGATGAAAAATATGTGAATACGGAGAGGCATGATGCAACAGGACGCTATCTTCCATTCTGGACGCGCGATGGCAGTAGTATCGTTCATTCTCCTATTATGGATTACGATACATCTGATTTCTATGTACTCCCTAAACAACAAGGGCAGGAAATGATTTTAGAACCGTTCGTTTACCCTGTCGTTGGCAAGGATGTTCTATTAACGTCCATCATTGTACCCGTTACAATTAACAATGAGTTTAAAGGCATTGTTGCTGTGGATATGAGCTTAGAAACATTAGCTCAATTAAGCCAAAAAGTAAAATTATTTGATAGTGGATTTGGTTCGATTATCTCGAATAATGGCATGTTTGTGACACATCCAAACAGTGACTATGTGACAATGCCATTAGCTGAGCATGAACATTATACATATATCAAGGATATAGAGGCAGCCATTCAGCAAGGAAAGGCTTCAGTTGTCAAAGATTTTTCAAGCTATTTACAAGAGGAAAGCTATATTGTCACTGCTCCAATCCGCATTGGAAAAACAGAGACACCTTGGTCATTACTTGTTACAGTGCCAACCGAAGAGGTACTAGCACAAACAACAAAGCTAACCTGGACAATGATTATAATAGGTGTTGCCGGTATGATCTATCTTTTTATCGTATTAACATGGCTGATTCGTCGAATTGTCAAGCCTATTGTGTTGACAGTTGGACAGGTACAAGCAATTGCAGATGGGAATTTAGCCCTGGAGCCATTAGCAGAGAATAGCAAGGACGAGCTTGGTCAATTAGCACGAGCTGTCAATATTATGACAAATAACACACGAACATTGATTCAAGAAGCAACGCAAATCTCAAATCAGGCTAGCACATATAGCGATCGACTCATGTCCTCTACAAATAATATGAGTATGAGTATTGACCAAGTGTTAACAACAACAGGCGAGTTGGCAGCCGGAGCCTCCTTACAAGCAGAGCAAGCAGCAGTCACGTTGGGAGTGACACAAGAGGTTGGGCAGAAAATACAAGCGATTCAAGTTGCGATTAAGGAAATGACACATCGTTCTCAGCAGACAACACAGGCATCCAAGCAAGGTCTATTGCATGCTGAACAATCTATTCAAGGCATGGAGGCGATGTCGGAACAAGTCACACTAACAGCTGCGGTTGTGCAGCAGCTAAGTGACCAATCGACTGAAATTAATCGTATTTTACAAGTAATTGATGCCATTGCGGGTCAAACAGATTTACTGGCACTTAATGCAGCAATTGAGGCGGCACGTGCAGGGGAGCATGGAAAAGGGTTCTCTGTCGTAGCAGAGGAAGTACGCAAACTTGCTGAGGAATCCGCCAAATCGACGAGTCAAATTGCAGCTATTATTGATACAGTTGTAAGAGAGGCTGTGAAAGCAAGTGAAGCCATGCAGCATGTCGTGACTGCCGTTCAAACCAACACACAGTATATTGATGCTAATAAACAGGCACTCGATGACATCTTACAACATATTGTCGATACAGTAGCGCAAATCGACGATGTGACAACGGCCTCCCATTTAATTCAAAAGGAAACAGTGGAGGTGGTACGAGCAGTAGAAAATATGACAGCCGTTAGTGAGCAATCCTCAGCAGGAACAGAGGAGCTATTAGCGACAATGGAGCAGCAAAATACCGCTGTTCATGAGCTACAAAGTATGGCAGAAAGCTTAACAGCCATGACAAACTCCCTACAACAAACATTAGCGAAATTCCATTATTAATAGAAAACAGTAGCCGCATGTCATCTAATGTACAATGGGATGACATGCGGCTTTATTAAAAGATATATTTCTAAATATTTTTTCTGAATATTCTGCTATTTCAACGTGTAAATGGTATAATTAATTAATTAATTAAGTTGCTATAGGCAAGGAGCTGGTTCATATGAAATTATTACATAAAATTTTACTGACTACATTGTCAACGATGATGATTGTTTTCATCATTATTTTAAGTGTCAATATTGTAAAAACCAATACATTAGCGGTGAACGATGCACAACAGCTCGCTCAATCACGTGCGTCTGAAAGCGCATATAAAATGCAGATTGAACTGAATTATGCGATGGATACAGCGAGAACATTAGCCTCCAATCTCCAAACAATGGTAGCAAATCATAAGGGAGATCGGGATTTAGCAAATGACATGCTCCAACAATTACTTGAGCAAAATAACACATTTCTTGGAGTTTGGACGATTTGGGAGCCAAATGCATTTGATGAACAAGATGCTCGCTTCGCCAATCAGGAGGGGCATGATGCAACAGGTCGCTTCCTGCCATATTGGGCACGAAGCGGCAATGGTGTGACTGTAGCTCCTCTTGAAGGCTATGAGGAAAGTGACTATTATCTATTGCCTAAAACGCTGAAGCAAGAGGTTATTTTAGAGCCGCTTACTTACCCTATTGATGGGCAAGAGGTACAGATGACTTCAACAGCTATTCCTATTCAAATAGATGGACAGGTCGTTGGCATTGTCGGAATCGATATAAGTTTAGAAACATTGATTGCCATTAATCGTGAAATCAAATTATATGATACAGGCTATAGTGCGATTGTGTCACATAAAGGGATGCTTGTCTCCTATCCATCCTCTGATTATGTCAATAAGCCATTAGCTGAAATGGAAAAGTATAAAAAGACAGATCAAATTTTAACTGCTATTGAACAGGGTAAGCCATATTTAATAGAGGATTATTCCTCTTATTTAAAAAAAGCCTCCTTTATCGCTGTGTCTCCTATCCAAATTGGTCAAACAGCGACACCTTGGGCATTGCAGGTAACGATTCCATCCGATGAGGTAATGGCAGAAGCAAATGAGGCAATGTGGCTATCTATACTATTATCTATTATTGGTATTATTGTGTTAGTTGTAGCGATTATTTGGATTGCTCGACGTATCGTAAAGCCTGTGATTCAGACAGTAGAGCAGGTCAAAACCATAGCTGCTGGAAATTTAGCGGTGGAGCCGTTGCAGGTAAATTCAAAGGATGAAATTGGTGAGCTTGCACATGCCATGAATCATATGACAGATAATATGCGTGAGCTAATACAAGCAGCTACTACTATCTCCAATCAGGTGAATATATATAGTGGTGATCTACAGTCTTCTACCAATGATATGAGCATCAGTATCGACCAAGTGTTAACGACAACAAGTGAGCTTGCGACAGGTGCTACCTTACAAGCCGAGCAAGCGACGACAACATTAATGGTTACGCAAGAGGTTGAACAGAAATTACAGGCGATTCAAGTGGCAATCGAGGAGATGCTACAGCGTTCTCAGCAAACAACTGCATCTTCTAAGGAAGGATTGGTTCATGCAGAACAATCTATTCAAGGGATGGAGGCAATGGCAGAAAAAGTGTCACTGACAGCTTCTGTTGTGCAACAGCTCAGTGACCAATCGACAGAAATTAATCGTATTTTGCAGGTCATTAATGCTATTGCAGGTCAAACAGATTTACTGGCACTCAATGCAGCGATAGAAGCGGCGCGTGCAGGTGAGCATGGCAAGGGCTTTTCTATTGTGGCAGAGGAAGTACGCAAGCTCGCAGAAGAATCCGCCAAATCAACAAGCCAAATTGCCACGATTATTGATATGGTTGTTAGGGAAGCGGCTAAGGCAAGTGACGCGATGCAAAGTGTTGTACTAGCTGTGCAAACCAACACACAGTATATTGATGCCAATAAACAGGCACTGGATGCAATTTTACAGCATATTGTGGATACCGTCGCCCAAATTGATAATGTGACAGTCGCTTCCAGTGTGATTCAAAAGGAGACGCTGGAGGTTGTGCGTGCAGTAGAAAATATGACAGCTGTGAGCCAGCAATCCTCTGCAGGAACGGAGGAGCTACTGGCAACGATGGAACAACAAAATTTAGCAGTTCATGACATCAACAGCAAGGCACAGCAATTGGCTGCTATGGCTGACTCTCTGCATATAGCATTAGCTAAATTTCAATATTAAAAAATAGTAAGAGCTGTTGGCAAGGCCAAGTTTTCATTTGACCTTACCAACAGCTCTCTTGTTTATTTAAAAAATTGTGTAATAAATTGATTAGCTTCTTGCCAATTATAGACCCGTACAACACTGTCAGGCACAGCAAGACGGTTATAAGGTGTGTCAAATAACACGACGGGTATTTTTAACTCTTCCGCTAGCATAACAGCATTATCGTGCTTATCCTCAAAGAACGCTTCTACAGCATGTTTTTTTGCTGCTGCTAGTTTATCATGGCTACCTAGAAGCTCGATATGATCGTACGGAATTGCTTGTGTTTTAAACCAATTAACAGTAATATCTACTAGATTTTCACTGCGGGCAGAAATATAGTAGAGCTCAAAATTGTTTTGCCAAGCACTTAAAGTATTTTTAGCATCTTTCGCCACCTCAGATACTTCATACATATAAGGTTCGTTTTCCTTAAACCATGTATTAAATACGCCTCGATCAACAGGGTGCGGAAATGCTGATAAAAAATCATATTCACAGACATCATCAAGCGTAATATTTACATTGTATTGTTTATTAATATGTGGAATGAGTGTACTAGGACATGTCACTGTTCCGTCAATATCAATACCAAAGCGAGGTTTTCTCATGCTAGCACCTCCCTAGGCGTTTGCTTTTGCTGCTTCTTCAGCTGCTCGCTTTTCTTCCATTTCAGCTGCTAATTTATCAATTTCCTTTTTCAGCTCTTCTACCATCGTTTCTTCAGGTACTTTTCGAACAGTTTTGCCCTTCATAAATAGTAAACCTTCACCACGTGCCCCTGCAATACCGATGTCAGCTTCACGTGCTTCACCAGGACCGTTTACTGCACAGCCAAGCACCGCTACTTTTAGTGGTACATTTAATTTTGAAATATACTCTTCTACTTCATTGGCAATGGAAATTAAATCAATTTCGATTCGGCCACATGTTGGGCAGGAAATTAGCGTTGCCATATTAGAAGCCAAGCCAAAAGATTTTAATAGCTCACGTGCGACTTTTACCTCTTCTACAGGATCAGCAGATAATGAAATACGAAGCGTGTTACCGATTCCTTTTGAAAGTATAGCACCTAAACCTGCTGCGGATTTTACAGTTCCTGCAAATAGTGTGCCTGATTCTGTAATCCCTAAGTGAAGTGGGTAATTAAAGGCCTTCGACGCTTTTTCATAGGCCTCAATTGCAAGATTTACATCTGATGCCTTCATGGATACGATAATATCGTGGAAATCCAAGTCTTCCAATATTTTAATATGATGCAGAGCCGATTCAACCATCCCATCTGCAGTAGGATAACCGTATTTTTCTAAAATATGACGCTCTAAAGAACCGGCGTTAACACCGATACGAATCGGAATGCCTTTTGCTTTTGCTGCATTGACAACCGCCTCTACTTTTTCCTTACGACCAATATTCCCAGGGTTGATACGTACTTTATCAATACCATTTTCAATTGCTTTTAATGCTAATCTATAATCAAAGTGAATATCAGCTACTAGAGGAATATGGATACGCTTTTTTATTTCTGCAATGGCATCCGCTGCACGCTCGTCTGGTACTGCGACACGAACAATTTGACAGCCTGCTTCCTCTAGACGAAGTATCTCTGCTACTGTTGCTTCAACATCATGTGTTTTTGTTGTACACATACTTTGAATGAATAATTCATTACTACCACCAATTGTTAAGTTACCGACACGTACAGGACGTGTATTTGAACGGTGACAAATTTCACTCATTAACTTTCTCTCCTTTTCGGGCCATACTTTCAGCCGTCACTGTCATTTATTTTAGCAGTGTAAGAAAATAAGGACAAGGAAGAAACGTTAACATTTCATTTTCCACATTTGTTTTCAAATTCAAATGACAATGGAAGCTTTATATTTTCACCAGGAATAAGTGCCTGTAATTGTAAATGAGGGTTTAATTGATAAAATAACTCCAAGCGTTCAGGAAAGGTCATGGGTACTTTTGCAGGATGTAGTGCAAAGAGGCTGTGAATTGTATCTCCTTGAATAGTTTGTACAGTAATATAATTAGGTTCCCGCTGTTTTTCACAAAGAGCGTTATCTGAATTTTTTAAGGAAAATGCAGAAAATTGTAAGGAGCCCTCAGTTAAATCTACTTTCACAACAAAAGCAATAATAATGATAATGGCTGTTAACACGAATGCACGCAAAAAATCCCCTCCTTTTCTACACTATATTTAGAAGAGGGGGGAATCATGCACATTATTTTGCAATTGGTTGTTTTGGATATTTTGTAAAGGCAACAATTAATAGAGTGACTGTTAAAAGTAAGGAAAAAACAGAGATAATGGTGCTGTTAATCGGTAAATAATCTGATAGCATGCTGATAAGAGTAGCCCAGGTCATGGCAAATGTTGTTGTTCGCCAAATATGGCGGTATTCTCCGCGGCGCTTCATCACCTTTAAGATAAATAGACCCGCCAAGGCATAGAGTGCGATTTGCCCAAAGATAAGCATGGTTGTAAAAACGAAAAGCATGATGAATGTTACAGGGTACAATAGCCATTTAATGCCCTCTATATATTCAGTTAACCCGTTTATACTTGTCATATCAAATGTGTCTACGGACATACCAGCTGTAAAGCGACCAAAAGAGAAAACAGTCACGATTGTTATGAGCAGAAAGGTATATTGAATGACTTTTCCAATAGGTAATAAACGGTAGGCAGCTAGTTTTTTAGGATGAATTAAGCTGTCAATAAATAGTTGTGAGTGTTTCATAGCATATCTCCTCCAATCGCTATTCTATCATGTTCAACTTTGACAAGATACGAGATAAATAGTAATAGCTGAGAATAGAATGATAAAATGTTAACATTGTGTAAAGAAGTTAAAGGTTTTCTTTACTTTTTCTACACTATCATTTAAAGATTAGGAATAGAGTAGTAGAGATGTAAGAATTGGAGCGAATACAATTGACGATAGATTGGCAAAACATACTGTTTCAATTTTTAGGCGGGTTAGGGGTTTTCTTATTTTCCATTAAATTTATGGGAGATGGGCTTCAAAAATCAGCAGATGATCGACTGCGGGAATGGTTGAATCGATTTACAACAAATCCATTAATGGGTGTACTTGTAGGAATAATTGTGACGATTTGTATTCAATCAAGCTCTGCAACAACGGTCATTACGGTTGGACTTGTCAGTGCGGGCTTTTTAACATTGCGTCAAGCAATCGGTGTTATTATGGGTGCCAATATTGGCACAACAATCACGGCATTTATTATTGGCATTAATATTGGTTTTTATTTTTATCCATTGTTGGCGATAGGTGCTAGTTTATTATTCTTCTTTAAGAAAGCAACCTACCAGCATATTGGACAAATCGTATTTGGCTTTGGGGGATTATTTTTAGGCTTGGAGTTAATGAGTGCCAGTATGCAGTCTATTCATCAATTGGCTGATTTTGCATCATTAACACTGCACTTAAGAGATCAGCCCGTTATTGGCATCTTTTTAGGAACAGTGTTTACATTGCTTGTGCAAAGCTCAACAGCCACTGTCGGTGTGCTGCAGGGCTTATATGCTGAGCATCTTATTGGTTTAGACAGTGCATTGCCTATTTTATTTGGAGAAAATATTGGTACAACGATTACAGCTGTTTTAGCATCGCTTGGGGCTTCTATTTATGCGAAGCGTGCAGCTGCGGCACATGTGCTTTTTAATGTTATCGGAACTGTTATTTTCATGATTTTTTTTACACCCTTTATACAGTTTGTTCAATGGATTAGTGAGCTTTTCCATTTAGAGCCAAGGATGCAGATTGCCATTGCACATGGCTCCTTTAATGTATTTAATATGATTATTCAGGTACCATTTATTGGTGGATTGGCAGCGGTTGTGACAAAGCTATTGCCTGGACGTGATGGAAATATTGATGTCACAACGAAGCATTTAGATCCATCCTTTATTGACTCCTCTCCAGCAATTGCACTTGGGCAAGCGAAAGAGGAAGTGTTGCGAATGGGTGAGCATGCACTACGTGGTCTTGAAGAAACATTCTTATATATGAAAACAGGTGAGGCTGTCCATATTCCGACCGTTTTACAGCTAGAGGCAGGACTGAATCATTTAGATAAGGAGATCACTAATTATTTAGTCATGGTGTCTAAGCAGCCACTTTCTCGTGCAGACTCTGTAAGACACCACACATTGCTGACAAATGTACGCGATATTGAACGCATTGGCGATCATTTTGAAAATATTTTAGAGCTTTTACAATATAAGGATCATCATGAGGTAAGCCTAAGTAAGTCTGCACGCCAAGATTTAATCGGGATGTTTAGCTTGGCAATTGAGGCGGTACGCAAGAGCATTGAGGCACTGGATACTGCAAGTTTAAGCTTGGCCCAGGAAGTAACAGAGCTGGAAAGTCTGATTGATGATATGGAGGATAAGCTGAGACAAAAGCATATTGCACGCTTAAATGCAAATGAGTGCAGTGGAGCGGCAGGGATTGTTTATACAGATATTGTTAGCAACTTAGAGCGTATCGGAGATCATGCTGTAAATATAGCTGACTCTATTTTAGGAATTCGACATTAAGAAATTGAAACTTTTAGCTTTGCAAGTACGTATGAAAGGCAATGCACAGCAGAAGGAGCGAATATAGATGGAAATTGTTGGCTGGATAGTAGTGATTGCCTTCTTTATCATTTCATTTATTGGTTTGGTGTACCCCATCATTCCAGGAGTTATTTTTTTACTTGGTGGCTTTATAGTATATGGGTTATTTTTCTCGTTTACTGATTTAAGTTGGTTGTTCTGGACAATCGAAATATTATTTGTTGTGCTGTTATTTGGTGCAGATACTGTAGCAAACGCCTTTGGAATTAAAAAATTCGGTGGTACAAATGCTGGTATGTGGGGCAGTACCATTGGTTTATTAATTGGACCGTTCGTTATCCCTGTTGCGGGAATACTAGTAGGACCATTTTTAGGAGCAGTAATTGCTGAGTTACTTGTGGAACGTCGACCATTTGGTGAATCCGTTAAAAGTGGTGTTGGTTCACTTGTAGGCTTTTTAACTTCGACGGTAGCAAAGGCGGTTATCCAAATTGTCATGATTATTGTGTTCTTTATCGCTATCTAATTTTTCATACATGTTTAGTTATATGAGAATAAGGGTAGGATAGTAAACGTATTGGTTTTTCAGTCAAAAGGCTGAAATCTTTAATTTGAAGTATTTTTCGTTGAATGGTTTGACCAATTTTGATAATCTATGAATGTACTAATTATTTCTTTATTTTAGGGAGGAACATAACAATGGCTTATGAATTACCACAATTAACTTACGCTTATGACGCATTAGAACCACATATCGATGCAAAAACAATGGAGATTCACCATTCTAAACACCACAATACGTATGTAACAAATTTAAACGCTGCTGTTGAAGGCACTGAATTTGCAGAGAAAGATATTAACGATCTAATCGCAAACCTTGATGCGCTTCCAGCTGACAAACAAACTGCTGTACGTAACAATGGTGGTGGACATGCTAACCATACATTATTCTGGGAACTAATCGCTCCAGGCGGTTCAAACACACCAGTTGGTGAAGTTGCAAAAGCAATTGACGCTAAATTCGGTTCTTTCGATGCATTCAAAGAAGAATTTGCTAAAGCTGCTACAACTCGCTTCGGTTCAGGCTGGGCTTGGTTAATTGTTGATGGTGACTCAGTTGCTGTTACATCAACTCCAAACCAAGACTCTCCGGTTATGGAAGGTAAAACACCGATCCTAGGCTTAGACGTTTGGGAGCATGCTTACTACCTTAACTACCAAAACCGTCGTCCAGATTACATCGGTGCATTCTGGAACGTAGTAAACTGGGATGTAGTAGAAGCTAAATTCCAAGCAGCAAAATAATGATTGAGTAATAAAAGGCTATGTCAACGGTGATTCACCACCCTGATATAGCCTTTTTTGATGGTTTGATGGATAGAGAGGCAAAAATGACGAATTGAACAATCAAAAAGATGGATAGAGAAGACCAAGTAATGGATAGAATCCAAAAACTTTAAGTAATTGATTGGGAATAGCAACCTTTCGCTTCAATATGCCGTCAAATAAATGATGTTTTCAAACATGAATTCGCAAGTGCATGCTTTCCTGACGTACCTTTGAATGGTATACTAGGTATCGTGTATTTAAACTGTTATTAGATAAGGAGGGGGATACATATGCGCAAAGCACCAGGGAAAAATCGCGCGGCGAGTGTTAAAGCAAAACATCATTCTAATTTAACATTTCGTATGAATGTCCTTTTCTTTGCTATATTTATCATATTTTCGATGTTAATTTTTAGGCTTGGCTATATGCAAATTGTTAAAGGGGAGGAATATGTACGTTTTTTAGAGAGTACAGAAGAGGTCCCTGTTAACACAAGTGTGCCAAGAGGACGTATGTATGATCGTTACGGGCGTATTTTAGTTGATAATCATCCTGAAAATGCGATTACGTATACGAAAATGCAGACTACAACCACCGAGGAAATGCTAGACATAGCTGAAAAACTAGCGCAATTGATTGAGCAGCCAATAAACCGTGTCACGTTGCGTGATAAACAGGATTTTTGGATCTTAAAAAATCATGATGCTGCTTATGCAAAGGTAACGAAAGCCGAAGAAAGTAAAATTAAAAAACAAGAAAATATTACAACAAGTCAAATCAACGCACAGATTGATAAGCTAGTTCGGGAACGTATTACAAACGAAGAATTATTACAGCTGTCAGATGCTGATTTAGAAGTTCTAGCAATCTACCGAGAAATGGCATCAGGCTATAGTTTATCACCTCAAATTATCAAAAGTGAGAATGTATCTGCCGACGAATTTGCACGTGTCTCCGAGCGACTAACAGAATTTCCAGGCGTCAATACAACAACAGATTGGAAGCGTGTAAAATTATCATCTCTTTCTATTCTAGGGCGAACAACTGTCCCAACAAAAGGGATTCCAAAGGAAAAGCTGAATTACTATTTAGCCCGAGATTATTCACGTAATGACCGTGTTGGTGAAAGTTATATTGAAGCTCAGTATGAGGATTTACTACAAGGACAAAAAGCAGTTGTTAAAAATATAACGAATAGAAAAGGGCAGGTAGTCGATACCGTTACAACCTATGAAGGTGAGCCTGGTAAAGATTTGGTATTAACACTAGATAGTGAATTAACTGCTGAAACAGAGAAAATCGTCGAAGAAGAATTACTTAATATAAAAGCACGTTCCGGTTCAAAATTATCAGATCGCGCCTTTTTAGTTATGATGGATCCAAATACTGGAGACGTATTATCAATGGTTGGTAAGAAGATTGAAAAAGATTCAGAGACAGGAAAAAATGTAGTCGTTGATTATTCGTATGGCAACTTTACAACAGCTTATGAGGCAGGTTCTGCAGTTAAGGCAGCAACATTACTAACGGGGTACAATCTAGGAGCCATTACACCACGGACTGTATTAGGCGATGAACCAATTACCTTATTAGGTACTAAGGCAAAAAAATCTATTTTTAACCGTTCTGGCTATATCTCAATGGATGGTTTAAGAGCCTTAGAGCAATCTTCTAACGTGTATATGTTTAAAACTGCTCTACTGATTAATAAAACACCTTATAGCTATGGAATGCCTCTACGTTTAAAGGACGATACATTCCAAAAAATGCGTAATTCCTATGCACAATTCGGTTTAGGAGTAAAAACAGGGATCGATTTACCAAATGAATTTAGCGGTGTACAAGGTCCTTCTGGTCCAACCTATGGAGGGAAGTTACTTGACTTAGCGATTGGACAGTATGATACGTATACACCATTACAATTAGCACAATATATTTCAACAGTTGCTAATGGCGGCTATCGAATTCAGCCACATGTTGTTAAAGAGGTACGTCAGCCATCAAAAGATGGACAGGAGCTTGGTCAATTAGTAACAGAAATTGGACCAACGATTTTAAATCAAATTGATAATTCATCAGATGAAATTAACTATGTAAAACAAGGGCTTCGCCGTGTCTATACAGGTGCGAATGGTACAGCTAAAAGACAGTTTGCAAATGCACCATATACAGCGGCAGGGAAAACAGGAACAGCTGAGGTAATATATTATGGGGATTTACGAGAAAATTGGGGTACATATACACTTACGTATACACATGTTGGTTTTGCCCCTTATGAAAATCCTGAAATTGCCTATGCTGTAGTTATTCCTTGGGCATCAACAAACCCTAGTCAACCTTTTTCGGCAAATAGTGATATTGCAAGAAAGGCTCTGGATAAATACTATGAGTTAAAAGAAAAATATAAAACTGAAAAAGTAACAGATAGTGATGTAACACAGCCTATTTTACCAGCTGTGACAAAGGATAAAATTGGTGAAGATGAACAACAATAAAAGAAACCGCTAGGCATCTCGATGCTCTAGCGGTTTTTATCTGTCATGATATAGAAAACACGGTATGAGAGGTAGAGTCTGCATACCGTGTTTTCTTCTATATAATAGTGCATATGAAAATCTTATGCAGATAGTTGTTGAATAGCTAATTCAAATTGTTGCTTTGGTTTTTTCCCATAAAGCTCTATATTATTACAGAAATAGGACTCAACCATAAAATCAACAGCTTCCTGTAAAGAGAATTCTCGATGTTCCATTACGAGTGTTAGATATGTTTTGAAGTAATCGGCATTTTGTACTTTTACATGCTTAATCACAAAGTCAAACTCCTCTTCTATTAATTCTTGACACAATTGCTTATTATAGCATCTTTCAATAAGGAAGCAAGTATTTGCAATTGTAAATTCTTCTTTACAATCGTTTACAAAGCATTACATTCCTTTACGTCTCTTTTACGAACTGTTTATACGACTTCAACAATCAAACATTATAGTAAAGATTGTAAGACAAACAACTATAAAAAAGTTAGTGACGGAGGCAAATGAGATGAAAAAGTGGAAGTACTTAACGATGACAGCGGTAATGGGTTCAGCTTTAATGCTTGGTGCATGTGGCAGTGACTCTGCGCAAAATGGTAACAATGCAGAAACAAAAACACCAGCAAGCTCAGAACAAGACACTGCTGACAAAAAACTGCAAGGGGCTGTAGCTGGGGATGGCTCATCAACAGTAGCACCTATTATTGAAGCAGTTGTTGAAGAGTATGCAGGAACTCAACCAGATGTCAAAGTATCGGTAGGTGTTTCTGGTACTGGTGGTGGCTTTGAAAAATTCATCGCAGGTGAGACAGACTTTTCTAACGCATCTCGTAATATAAAAGATGAAGAGAAAGCAAAACTTGAAGAAGCAGGAATTGCTTTTACTGAGTTAGCTTTAGCATATGATGGCTTATCAGTAGTAGTGAACCCAGAAAATGATTGGGCAAAGGATTTAACGGTAGAGCAATTAAAGAAAATTTGGATTGAAGACGGTACTGAGAAAAAATGGTCTGATATTGATCCATCTTGGCCAAGTGAAAAAATCGTATTCTATTCTCCAGGTACTGACTCAGGTACGTATGATTACTTTGATGAAGTAATTTTAGATGGTGCTGATTTAGTAAGTGCTGCTACATTATCTGAGGATGATAACATGCTAGTTCAAGGTGTTGCTGGTGACAAAAATGCAATTGGCTTCTTCGGCTATGCTTACTACTTAGAAAATAAAGATAAATTAAGCATTGTGAAGGTAAATGGTGTTGAGCCAACAAATGAAACAATCGAAGCAGGCGAGTATTCACCACTTTCACGTCCACTATTCACATATGTAAAGAATAGTGCAATGAAAGATAACGAAGCAGCATATGATTTCATCAAATTTACACTTGAAAATGCAGGGGATATGGCAGAGGCAGTTGGTTATGTCCGTCTACCTGAAGACAAATATGCTGAAGGCTTAAAAACATTAGAAGGCTTAAAATAAGAAGACATGCATAGAGGGAAAGAGATGTATGCTCTTTCCCTCTCTTATTTGAAAGGAGCACCCCATGGTTTCTCAAAAGGAAAATAAGACATCATCTGTGCAGCAATTAATTGCAAATTCGCGCAATCAAAAAACAAAGAAAATAGTGGAAAAAGCGATGCCAGCTCTATTATTTTCTGCAGCCCTTATTTCTATATTGACAACGTTTGGCATTGTTTTCACCCTTATTTTTGAAACGTTTGAATTCTTTAAACGTGTTTCGATTACGGATTTCCTTTTTGGTACACAGTGGTTACCATTTTCAGGGAAGGAACCGTTATTTGGGATACTACCATTAATTGCTGGAACAATGAAAGTTACATTAATAGCAGTAGTTGTAGCAGTACCATTTGGCATTGCTTCGGCTATTTACTTAAGTGAATATGCGAGTGAAAAAACTAGACGTACAGTGAAGCCTATTTTAGAGGTATTAGCAGGAGTACCAACAATTGTTTACGGCTTCTTTGCTCTAACATTTGTAACACCTTTATTACAAGAAATTGTACCAGGCCTTAAACTTTTTAATGCACTAAGTCCTGGGATAGTTGTAGGAATTATGATTTTACCAATGATAACATCTCTATCAGAAGATGCAATGTCCTCTGTTCCAAATAGCATGCGAGAAGGTGCATTGGCTCTTGGGGCAACTAAGTTTGAGGTTGCCATTAAAGTTGTATTACCTGCAGCATTATCAGGAATTATCGCTTCAGTTGTTCTGGCTATTTCCCGGGCAATTGGTGAGACTATGATTGTATCTCTTGCTGGTGGTTCAACACCAAAATTTGATTTAGATGTGACTGACTCCATTCAAACCATGACTGCTTATATTGTACAAGTTTCTACTGGTGATGCTGGTTATGGTACAACTATTTATTACTCTATTTATTCTGTTGGATTCACATTATTCATTTTTACATTAGTGATGAATTTATTAGCTCACTATATTTCGAAACGCTTCAGGGAGGTTTACTAGCATGCGCTATATCAATGACACAGTTGTCATGAAACGAATGACAAAGCGTATTTCAGCCAATAAAGTCTGGAAGATCTTATTTTTCTTAGCAACTACCTTTGCACTTGTGACACTAGCCATTTTGCTTTATCGTATCGTGACACAGGGCATAGACTATTTAAATATTGATTTTTTAACAAACTTTGCATCTCGTTTCGCTGATAAAGCGGGGATTAAAGCAGCTCTTGTAGGTTCCCTTTGGTTAATGGCAGTTGTTGCACCAGTATCCATTATTTTAGGAGTAGGGACAGCTATTTATTTAGAAGAATATGCAAAGAAAAATAGGCTAAACGACTTTATTCGAATGAATATCTCCAATTTAGCAGGTGTGCCTTCCATTGTTTTTGGTTTATTAGGGTTAACAATTTTCGTTCGTATGATGGAATTAGGAAAAAGTATTTTAGCAGCAGGATTTACAATGAGCTTATTAATATTGCCAGTAATCATTGTGGCAGCTCAGGAGGCAATCCGCGCAGTGCCTAATGAGCAACGTGAAGCTTCATATGGAATGGGGGCAACAAAATGGCAAACGATTCTACGAGTTGTTCTTCCAGCAGCTATTCCAGGAATTTTAACAGGGAGTATTTTAGCCTTATCTCGTGCCATAGGTGAAACAGCACCACTTGTTGTTATTGGAATTCCTGTTATTTTGCAATTTTTACCAAATGGTTTATTGAGTCAATTTACTGCGTTACCAATGCAAATTTATGATTGGGCAAAACGTCCACAAGAGGCTTTTCAATATGTTGCGGCAGCCGGTATTTTAGTCTTGATGTCAGTGCTTTTATTGATGAACTCTATTGCAATCTTTATTCGAAATAAATTCCAAAAACGTTATTAATGAGGTGACCTTATGGTACTAGATTTTCAAGAGGAAAAATCAGTTGTCAAATCGATTCAAACGGCTTCTAAGCTTTCGGCTGATGTGGCTAAAAATATAGTATATGATACACGTAATTTAAACTTATGGTATGGAGATCATCATGGCTTAAAAGATGTCAATTTAAGTATCTATGAAAATGAAGTAACTGCTATTATTGGTCCTTCAGGTTGTGGTAAATCTACGTATTTAAAAACATTAAATCGAATGGTAGAACTAGTGCCGATTGTACGCACATCTGGAGAAATTGTCTATCGTGAACGTAATATTTTAGACAAAAGCTATACAGTTGAGGAATTACGTACTCGTGTAGGGATGGTATTCCAAAAGCCAAACCCATTCCCAAAATCTATTTATGATAATATTGCCTACGGTCCGCGTATCCACGGTATTAAAAATAAAAAGATTCTTGACGAAATTGTTGAAAAATCATTACGAGGTGCGGCGATTTGGGATGAGGTAAAGGATCGTTTAAATCAAAATGCATATGGCTTATCGGGAGGTCAGCAACAGCGTATTTGTATTGCTCGTTGTTTAGCGATTGAACCAGATGTTATTTTAATGGATGAGCCTACATCCGCACTTGACCCTATTTCGACATTAAAAGTTGAGGAACTTGTTCAAGAGTTGAAAAAGGATTACTCAATTGTCATCGTTACACATAATATGCAGCAAGCGGCACGAATTTCTGATCGTACAGCATTTTTCTTAAGTGGAGAGGTTGTTGAATACGATAAAACAGACGTTATCTTCCAGACACCTGCAGATCAACGTACTGAAGATTATATATCCGGTCGTTTCGGTTAAGGAGGAGTCAATAATGGTTGTACGTGAACGTTTTGAGCAGGAATTAAAAGAAGTGCAGGCGCAATTTGTTGAGATTGCTACGAGTAGCATCAATGCTTTAAAGCTAGCATTTCAAGCATTAATAGAGCAAGATTTAGAGAAGTCCCTAAAAATTCTTGAAGATGATTTAGTGATTAATCGACTTGAGGAAGCCATTAATGATCATGTAATATTGTTGATTGCCAAGCAGCAGCCTGTAGCTACTGATTTACGTCGTCTTATGGTATTAGTAAAGGCTGCATCTGATATGGAACGAGTAGGCGATTATGCAGTTAATATCGCCAAAGAGACAATCCGCATTGGAAAAGAGCCGTTAGTCTTTTCTACTACGAATTTACAAACGATGTGTAATAAAACAGTAGAGATGCTAGAGAGTGTTATTAAAGCCTTTACTGAGGAAGATACGGTTCATGCTAAAGAAATTGCAGAATTAGATGATTATATCGATGATTTATATGGCGCAACAATCACACTTTTACTTCGTGCAGGGGCTGAAAATCCATCTCATATTTCTCAAATCACACACCTAACTTTTGTGTGCCGACATTTAGAGCGCTCAGCGGATCATGCCACAAATATTGCTGAACACTTATTTTACTTAGTAAAAGGCAAACATTATGAATTAAATAATTAATGAAAAGAAGAGCTAGCTAATAAGCTCTTCTTTTTTTATGCAAATAATGTGATAACAGCAACAATGTTTGCCAAAATAGCGTCAAATACTAGGGTCGATTTGTATTGTCAAATAATTATTTTGGTTATACTATAGACATTATTTAAATAAATGTGCAAAGGAGATGCTGCTTCGTGAAAGACCCTGTAGATTCACTCATAGAAAAATTCGCTATTGAAATCACGTCAGAGCAACGTGACTATTTCCGCTTCCTATATGAAAACTTACATCTTGAAGAATTAAGTGACAAAGAACAGCATTATTTTATTGATTATTTCTACAAAAGTGAAACATTACGGAATATGGCAGCATTTGCACTTGAGTTGGCAGATATCATGCAAGAAATTCAAGAAAATATACCAGCGATTGAGCAAGCAGAGCGACTAGCCAATGGGAAAGAACAGCGCTCATATTATGAGCATAAGTGGGAGGAAGTAAGACGTCAAAAACTAAAGCATCAAACAAGAAAAAATGGAAATATCCTATATGTTCCATTTAATGAGTATAAAAAGGACCCTGGTCCAATCATTATATGCCTTGAACAAACAATGGGGATGGAAGCATATACGGAGCTTTGTAAAAGTATGATTTTACCATTGTTTATGAGTGCACATCGTGAGCATAGAGATTTATACATCGTCCCCTACGACTATCAAATTCATGTACACTATCGCTTTGAAAATGGTCATTTGAATTTACCCGATTTTAAGGATTTTATTGAATACAAGGCAAAAGGAGAAGCTGCAATACTGCCCGTATTACATTTTGTTAAAGGCTTGCTACAGGAAAATCAACATTGCAGTGAAGCTGAGATTATTATCTTCACTGAAGGAATGCCTATTGATGGTCAACATCTAATTGGAAAGCAAGCAAAAATAATGCTAGAGGAAATAAAGCGTAAGTATCACGCTGAATTTTCGGTTATAGCTATGCATGAAAATAATTTTAATGAGCAGCAATTTTGGTTTGCCAATAAGGCTTTTTTTGCAGATGATGCTATTCAATAACAATAAGAGCTGATCGTCAAGGTGATTGGCTTTTATTGTGTGCATATACATAGTAGTTAGAGGAGAAAAATATGAATTTTTTGAAATGGTTAATACCATCTAGTTTTACAGTACCGACCTGGATGGATGTAATTATAGCCATCGTTCTTTGTGGTATTGGTTGGCTCTTTCAGTATTTTGTTATAAAGAAAATAATTAATCGGATTGTTGTATTTTTAGAAAATCGTCAGCGCAACTTTCAGGCAACGGTGCTAGCGCAATTTAATAAGGCGATTCGATATGCATTTATGACTTCCGTTATTGTAATCAGCTTATCCTATTTGATAGATGTTTCCTTATTCACACATAAAGCGTCTAAAAACTTTGTGTTGTCGATTATTGTTTTCTTCGCTTTTAAAGGGGTATACGACGTTTTAAACTTTTATACAAAACAACCTTTGCAACTAAATGGTGAAGAAGAAGCAAATGTCCTACTACCTTTTTTTCTTCGTATAGGAAAAGTGCTCATCATGATTTTTGCGATGTTTACCATTGCTTCCTTTTGGAACTTTAACTTAAATGGCTTTTTAACAGGAATTGGCTTAACTGGTGTAGCAATTGCCTTTGGTATTCGGGATACGCTTGCACATGTCTTTGGTGGTATGTCAGTTGCTTTGGATAACCCATTTAAAATTGGCGATTGGATTGCAACAGATGACCAAAAAATTGAAGGAACGATTGAGGATATAAACCTTCGTAGCACGTTAATTCAAACAGGTGATAAAGGACTTGTATATGTACCGAATTCTTATTTGGTCAATCGTCCTATTTATAATTTATCGAGACGAGAAAAACGAAAATGTGAGCATTTTTTATATGTCGCCGCTGAAAATAAAGAGGAATCCATACGCAGTGCCTTAAGTGCCATTCAAAAAGAAATTTATTTGCATAATAAGACTGAAAAAGAATTGATTCATGTCTTTATTGATGAGTTTTATCCGAGCTATTACCGTGTCCTTGTGCGTTTTTATGTAGCAAGCAATGAAACGGCTATCATGCTAGATGTACGTCAGGATATTTTATTTGCGATTCGTCAAATCATTGAGGAACTACAAATTGTATTAGTAAATCCAACAGAAGATGAATGGTTTGATACTAAAAAATAATTTGAATTGTTAGTTTTTTTGGTTTACAATGAAGGTGAGTTATCAGCTTTGATGAAGAGTAGTAGCTATTATTATTTGTTATAGAGAGCTAGTGGTTGGTGGAAACTAGTGCAAAAGAATGGCGAATGGACTTCGGAGCTCTAATCCTGAATAAAGTATGGATTAGCGTTTGCCTACGTTATAAGGCTTAGAGAGGGTCTTTATAGGAGACCAATGAAGGTGGCACCACGGCTTTTCCGTCCTTTTGTGATGGAAAGGCCTTTTTATTTTGATTCAGCAAATCTTTCTTGTGCGAAAGCAAAGCGACAGCAACAGTTCTTTCCTGTGCGAAAGCGAAGCGTCAGGTACAGAATACTTCCACCTCTAATGCGTTTTTTCGTATTGAGCCGGCGTTTGTATGCACGGTGAATCAAGATAAGGTCTTTCGGCGGTTGTCACAAATTTTGAAGAGGAGCTTTTCGAGAGAGCCTCGAAAAAATCCGAATGCAATTACGTTGAGGCGTAATTGATATGTTTTAAGATGTAGAAGAGTAGAGCCTAGAGAAGGAGAGAAAGAATTATGACAGTTGAGCTTAGAACGTATACTATGAAGGTACTACAAGGGGATATGATGACGCCAATTTCCGTCTATCAATCACTTGAAGGAAAGCATAAAATGCTTTTCGAATCGTCAGCCAAGCATAAGGAAAGTGGTCGATACTCATTTATCGCCGTCAATCCAATTGCAGAATTAATTGGCGATCAGAATGGTTATTCTTTTACCAAAGATTGTCATACAGAAAAGGGGAGCGAAAATGTACTTGTTAAATTAAAGCAGGTAATGCCGTTCCATCAGGAGGACTATCCTTTCGCCTTTTTTGGGGGTGCCATTGGTTTCTTTGGATATGAAACCGCTTTTTATACAGAGAGAATAGGTGAATACTTACAGGATGATCTAGAAATGCCAGATATCCATATCTTTTTCTATGATACGTTTATTGTGTTTGATCATTTAAAGCAAGAGATTACATTGGCAGCTATTGATTTATTTGCTGAGGGACGTTCTCTTGAAGAAATGAAAAATGAAATTACTAGGATTGAAGAACAGTTATACGCAGGAGCGACGTTTGAGGAAATGCAGCTTGGAGAGCTAGATTTCAAGCCAATGATTGCAAAAGAGCAATTTATCGCATTGGTTGAACGTGCGAAACAGCATATTCTTAAAGGTGATATATTCCAAATTGTATTATCCCAACGCTTCACCTCATCCTTTACTGGAAATCCATTTGCCTTATATCGTCAATTACGTACATCTAACCCTTCGCCTTATATGTTCTATATGGATTATGGAACGTACACTATTTTGGGCACTTCTCCAGAAAGTTTAGTGAAGGTAAAGGATCGTAGAGTAACGACAAATCCTATCGCTGGTACAAAGCCTAGGGGGCAAACAGAGGAGCAGGATAAGGCTATTGCAGAGGGCTTATTAAATGATGAAAAAGAAATCGCTGAACATCGGATGTTAGTGGATCTAGGGCGTAACGATTTAGGACGAATTTCAAAAATTGGAACAGTGAAACTTGTAAAGTATATGAATATTGAGCGTTATAAGCATGTTATGCATATCGTCTCAGAGGTTATTGGAGAATTACGTGAGGATGTGCATGTTTTAGATGTTCTCCGTGCCTGTCTGCCGGCAGGTACAGTATCAGGTGCACCGAAAATTCGTGCTATGCAACTTATCAACGAGTTAGAGCCCGTAAAGCGTGGTGTTTACGCTGGCGCAGTTGGCTATATTTCTACAACTGGGGATATGGATTTGGCACTAGCCATTCGTACGATGATTATTAAGGATCAACGTGCCCATGTTCAGGCAGGTGCAGGTATTGTGTACGACTCTGTGCCATTGTCTGAATACGAGGAAACATTGAATAAAGCACGCGCGCTATTGGAGGTAAAAAAATGATTTTACTAATCGATAACTATGATTCGTTTACTTATAATCTATATCAGCAAATATCAATGCTTGGGAAGGAAGTAAAAGTAGTTCGTAATGACGAGCTAACTGTAAGTGATATTGAAAGCATGCAGCCAGAGGCGATTATTTTATCCCCTGGTCCAGGAACGCCAACTGAAGCAGGAATAACAGTGGGTGTAGTAAAAGAGCTGTACAAAAAATTTCCGATTTTAGGCATTTGTCTTGGACATCAATCTATTGGGCAGGCTTTCGGAAGCAATATTGTGCAGGCTAAAAATATTATGCATGGTAAGCTATCTACACTTCAATATGAAAAAGTAGGTCTATTTGCACAATTAGACGGGGAAGTTGAGGTTATGCGCTACCATTCCCTTATTATTGAGCAGAGCACTCTACACGAGGAGTTTAACATTTTAGCAACCTCCAGTGACGATGGCGAAATTATGGCAATACAACATAAAAATTATCCGCTTTTTGGTTTGCAATTCCACCCAGAATCTATTGGGACAGAAGAGGGCGGTCTCATGATGCAAGCCTTCTTAGAACAAATTTCATAAAGGAAATAGAAAAGGCTGTCACTAATATCTTTTATTGACAGCCTTTTCTTATTTATTGTTTTTTTCCTGTAATTAACTTTGCAATTTCCTCTAAGGACATTGAAGAATTGACCTCATAGGAACCAATTTGTAAGCTTCGTGCGTATTTTGCATTGGCAAGTAAGAGCTCCATCTCCACACTATTGTCAATGATACCACCATCTTCTAGCTTTTTTGCTACTGTATATGGTGCCATGCCGCTATAAATTTGAAGCGTCATAGTAGCTACATTGTTAGAGCTGTCTACGGACTTATTTATGTCCTTCGATTCAGATGGTTTTGGCTTCTCGGTATTTTTCTCAGGAATTTGCTTTATTTGCTCCTTTAATGAAGCAATTTCTTGATTTGACTGTGCAAGCTTTTTTTGTAGTTCCTCTACTTGCTCCCCATTTGAGGAAGCTTTTGTAGGTAGACCGATGTTGAAATCGAAGCGAGCAGCTAAAGCTAGTAACGCTCCCACAAGAAATAAGGCAATGCCAAATGCGCGGATTGCAGACTTATTCATCAATTATCGACCTCCGTTTGCAATCACTTGTCTGACTTGTTCCTCAGTTAAATTAGAGCGAATACTTATATCTGCTACGGACATACCCTGCTTATTAAGTTCAAGCACCTGACTTACAATAATTTGATGGATGGGTTTTGTTTTGGTAGCTGCTTGTCCATTTTTTGATACTTGAGCTGCTTGTTGCACAGCTTGCATGACCTGTTGAACCTTTGGATTTGAAACTGAGTTATTTATTGATGACGGTGTTTTAACCTGAAACTCAGGCTCAAGTAGTAGTTCTTCTTCGACAATTTTAAGTCGTCGCTTTAAATTGTTGGTTTCCTGGAAAATAGAGATCGATAATTCTTCTACGTCCTGTTCGACTTTTTTTACATTATTTTTGAAAAAGAACGATACAATAATTAGAACAATGCCTACACTCATAAGTATGATGGATAAATCCAATAGTTTCACCTCATTAAAGTATGTAATTATCCCGCATAAACGTGCAGTAATTTATTGAGGCCAACACGATGTTGGTCACACAAGCGTGTACGCAGGATGAGAAGTGCTTAGCTTAACAATCAGTGGAGAATGAGGAATATCCCATTGATTGAAGTTTCACTTTATAAGATATTTTACCATATGCAAACTTAATATGAAATGAAGGTAGATTTTTTTTCAGTTTGTGTTATAATAGGTTAGTCGTATAAATCATGCTCAAATTTAAATTCTTGATATAGAGTGGGAGGGTTAATGATGCGCGTAAACATTACTTTAGCTTGCACAGATTGCGGCGAACGTAACTACATTTCTAAAAAGAACAAGCGTAACAATCCAGAGCGTCTTGAACTTAAAAAATATTGCTCTCGCGAGAAGAAATACACTCTTCACCGTGAAACTAAGTAATCGCTCATTAAGCCAAAACCACAAGTGGTTTTGGCTTTCTTCATTATTTTATCTTCATTAAACAGAAGAATGTGGATGAGTTTTTTTCAATGGGCATCCAAAAACCAAAACAATTACGCCTAGGGGAAATTGATTAGGGGAGGTAGCTTGGCATGGATAAAACAACATTACGAAACAAGGTAAAGGAAGCGCTTGCAACTATGAGTGAAGCAGCTTATCATGAGCAGTCTTTAGCTATAGTAAAAAAAGTGCTACAGGAACCATATATAATAGAGGCAAATACGATTGGTATTACCATTTCCAATAAACCAGAAGTCGACACGCTTCATCTTATTGACGAATTATGGAATCTTGGTAAAAAAGTTGCTGTTCCAAAATGTAACCCAAAAACAAGAGAAATGACATTTCACGTTATTAATTCTTTTGAACAGCTAGAAACTGTGTATATGCATTTGCGTGAGCCGATTCCAGATAAATGTGAGTTTGTTGACGCAAATGAGATGAATGTTCTACTTGTTCCAGGTGTTGTTTTTGATCAATATGGCTATCGAATAGGCTATGGCGGTGGTTATTATGACCGCTATGTATTAAACTATAAAAAGGGTAAGCTCATGTCATTGCTATTTGACGAGCAGCTAGTTGATCGTGTTCCGACAGAAGGGCATGATTGCCCAGTAGATATCATTGTGACCCCCACAATACGTATAGATTGTGTTGCGCAACGAGGAGCGAATTAAAATGGATAAAATGCTAGATATTTATGAATTATTAAAAACATATGGTACTTATATTTATACACGTGATCCTATTGGAGATTTAATGCTAATGGAGGATGAAATTCGTGAATTATATAAAGCAAATGTGCTAGATAGTAAAGATTACCAAATGGCGTTGTTACTAATTCGACAAGAAACTACAAAACTTCGTATGAAAGAAAATAATCAATCATGATTAAAAGATTATGAAATTGGGTATTGTAAAAATAGTGTAACATGTTTGTAATATTCTAAGAAACAGTGGCTTTCCACTGTTTTTATGATTTTATGAAACTTTTTACAATGCATAACGTATATATAAGTATCCAGCGCATAGAGAGTAAGGAGAAGGGTTTTCTAAAAATATATCTGTTGATTATCTGTAAAAAAAGGATTAAGATATATTTTGTTTCAGTAACAAATTGTTAAAAATTATTATTTTTTTGTGTAAGAAAAGTAGGGAGGATGTTAGGAATGAAATCAATTAAGTGGCCTAAACATTCATTTATGATACTAGCAATTGTAGCAACTTGGATAAAAACGGTCATTGTTTATCACACAAGCTTTGAGATGAAAATTGAAAATGCGATGCAACAATTTATCTTGTTTATTAATCCATTAAGTTTCTTACTGTTTGCTTATGGATTAGCGTTGTTCTTTAAATCAACAAAGACTAAAAATCGATATATTATAACTGTCAGTGTTCTTTTGTCAATTGTCTTATATGGTAATGTGGCGTTCTATCGTTTCTACAATGACTTTATTACCTTACCGGTATTATTCCAAACAAGTAATTTCGGTGATTTAGGAACGTCTGTGGCAGCGATTGTAAGCCCGTGGGATTTATTGTATTTTATTGATGTACTAATTCTAATTTTAGCTAATAAATATGTACCTAGAATGAAAGAAGCAGTAAAGGTTAACGTGGAATTCCGTCGTGCGTTCTTCGTGTTAGCGATTGCTATGTCTTTCTTAAACTTAGGGCTAGCAGAAACAGAGCGTCCGCAACTATTAACACGTAGCTTTGATCGCGAGTTACTTGTGAAAAATATTGGTACGTACAACTATCACCTGTACGATATTTATATTCAATCAAAATCTTCTGCTCAACGTGCATTAGCGGATGGTAGTGAATTAGTAGAAGTGAATAACTATATTCGCTCTAACCAGGCAGCCATTAACCCTGAAATGTTTGGTAAATACAAAGGACGTAACTTAATTGTTGTGTCAATGGAATCTTTACAAAACTTTGTCATTAATAATCAGATGGATGGTCATGAAGTTACACCATTCTTAAATTCTTTAACAAAAGATAAAGATACGTTTTATTTCAGTAATTTCTACCATCAAACAGGCTTAGGAAAAACGTCTGACTCAGAGTTTATTTTAGAAAACTCCTTGTTCGGCTTAGGTCGTGGTGCAGTATTCTTCACACATGGTGGAAATACGTACAACTCAATGGCTGAGCGTCTTGGAGAAAACGGCTACTTTACAAATGTCATGCATCCAAATAATAAATCATTCTGGAACCGTGACATGATGTATCAATCTTTAAATATCGATAAATTCTATGATATAGATTCATATACGATTGGTGAAGGGCAAGCTGTCAACTGGGGGATGAAAGATGTCCCGTTTGTAGAGCAATCTGCAGCATTGATGAAGGATATGCCACAGCCATTCTATTCTCGACTAATTACATTAACGAACCATTATCCATTTACATTGGATCCAGATGATGTCATGATTCCTGAATATACTTCAAATTCAGGTACTTTAAATCGCTACTTCCAAACAGTTCGTTATATGGACGAAGCACTTAAAGACTTCTTCCAAAGTTTAAAAGATCAAGGTGTATACGATAACTCTATTATTGTAATGTATGGTGACCATTATGGTATTTCAGAAAACCATAACAAGGCAATGGCACAGTATTTAGGAAAAGAAAGTATTACACCATTTGATAATGCACTGCTACAAGAAGTTCCTTTATTCATCCATATCCCTGGAGCTGGCGATGGTAAAGAAATGAATGAGGTAGCTGGACAAATGGATTTACGTCCAACAATCTTACACCTTCTTGGCGTTGAAACGTCAAAAGATATGCAAATGGGCGCAGACTTATTCTCACCAGAGCATGAAGACTTTGTTGTGTTCCGCGACGGTCGATTTATAACAGATAAATATGTTTATGCTGGTGAAGCTTGCTATGACAAAGCTACAGGTGAAGAGGTTGATGGCGAGCCATGTCAGCCATACGCTGATCGTGCCACAATGGAATTAGAAAATTCTGATGCCATCATCAACGGTGACTTGCTTCGATTCTATGATGAAAAGACTGGTAATTTGAAACAAGATGCTGTGAAATAACTGAAAGAGGGATCTCTGTTTATGGAGATCTCTTTTTTATGTTTAATCAATTTGTGGAAAAGATTGCTGGTTAGGTAGAACAGCAATTTTTCTCGGGTGGCGGGAAAACTGCCCAGGTGAGGGGAAAACTGCTCGTGTGGCGAGGGGAATCGCTCAGGTGAACGGGAAAAACGCTCGGGTAGTGAAGGAAATCGCTCAGGTGAATGGGAAAAACCCTCGGGTAGTGAAGGAAATCGCTCAGGTGAATGGGAAAAACGCTCGGGTAGCGAAGGAAATTGCTCAGGTAACAAGGTAAATCGCTCAAGTGATGAGGAAACAAGCTCGGGTAGCTACAAAAATTGCTCAGTTGAAAGAGAATGTACCCCTCAATAATGATATATAGAAAAAGAGCAGCCTCGTAATAGAGACCGCTCTTTTTTCCGTCTAAATTTTAGTGTGTTGGTGGATATCCGCTATGAATTACAGTCATAATTACGAACCAACCGAATACTGCAGCACTTAATAAGTTGAAAACAACGCTTAATAGGTTCTTTTCTTTAATTGCTTGGAATGTACCAACTACAGCAAAAATCGCTACTAGACCAAAAATAACCATTAATAAGTTCATTAAAAAATGACACTCCTTTCGACATCAGAAAATGAATGTCGTAAACAATATTCCTCCTTAATTGTAAACGTTCTACCTGTTTTTGTCGAGAACTAAAATAGCGTAAACTATGAACATTTATCGTCAAATTGTGGCAAAGGCTGTATAATAGGAAATTGAGGTGATGACAATGATGAACGTACGAAGTTATTCACTTGGACCCGTCCAAACGAATTGTTATATCGTATCGAATAAAGAGAAGAAATGCTTAATATTTGATCCAGGAGAGGAAGCGCAGCGAATTATTAAAGCTATACGCAGTAATGGTTTAACGCCATTGGCTATTTTTTTAACACATGCACATTTTGATCATATTGGTGCAGTGGATGCAGTTCGTGAAGCTTTTAATATTCCCGTATGGATCCATGAAAAGGAAGTTAGCTGGTTAGGAGATCCATCAAAGAATGGCTCTAGCAAATATGCGGCTTTACCAGATTATGTTGTTGCTGCACCAGCTGAAGAAAATATAATAAAAGAAGAACGTCTATTTGAAATAAACGATTTTGTATTTAAAGCAATTTTTACACCAGGTCATTCACCTGGCAGTATTTCGTATATATTTGAAGATGATGGCTTTGCTATTGTTGGAGATACGCTTTTTGAACAAGGTGTAGGAAGAACAGATCTAATTGGTGGTTCAACAAAGGTACTTCTAGCATCAATCCATGATAAATTATTAACTTTAGCAGAGGATACGATTGTCTATCCTGGCCATGGCAATTACACGACAATCGGAGCGGAAATGGAGACAAATCCATTTTTAAATGGATTTTAAAAACATGGTAGAAAAATTAAACAATTTCATTTATTTGTGCTAAAATAAAAATAGGTGATGTAAATGGAATTAATTTTACTTTTATCGCTGATGACTGATTTTAATTATTTGATTCAACATAGCCCGTTTATTAAAGTATACATTTATACTATTTTTGATAAAATTTCTGTTTTTGATGCGAATTTTGATGTAACGATTGATTTAACAGTTAATATAAATTTTGAAACAAAGATTTATTTATCTCATATCACACTTAATAAATGGCTGAGAACAGTAATTTACAGTAAATCCGATAATGATGAGGAATTAGTATCCCTTTTATAAGTAAAAATTATAAAAGGGGAGATAATCATTAATGCTTGAATTAGTAACACAACCATTGACAAATTTGCTAGAGGTCTTTTTTCATTTTACAGGGAGCTATGTTTTTGCAATAATACTTCTTACAGTGCTTATACGTTTAATTCTAATGTATCCAAATTTCAAGTCTTTTAAATCCCAACAGGTGGTTACGCAAACTACCCAAGGGAATAAGGAGCAATTATTAGCGTTACAAACAAAGTTAAACCAAGCTAAAACAGATGAAGAACGTAAAGAGTATCAACTGCAAATGTCTCAATTAATGATGGAGAACTTTTCAGGAATGAAAACGGGATGTCTAACAGCGCTTATACAATTTCCGATTTTAACTGGTCTGTATTTAACCATTTCTAATAACAATTCTATTATGCATGAGAGCTTATTATGGTTTAATCTTGGTTCTGCAGATATTTTTATGGCGGCTATTGCAGGTTCAGCGATGATGATTCAAATGTATTTATCATTTAAGCTAGCAGGAAATAGTAATAGTAATCCACAAATGAAAATGATGATAGGGATTATGCCTGCCATGATCGTATTCTCATCTCTATTCATGCCATCAGCCATCCCATTCTATTGGACCGTGTCCTCTATGTGGATGATTATACAAACAATTGTGTTTAATCAATATAAACCTAAACTAACTTCATAAAGTATAAATCCTCCTAACCTAAAGGGGGATTTTATTTTGCTCAAAAAATAGAAACAAAAAAAGCGTATCTCATATCTTAAATGAGACACGCGATTTTCTCTGTATTAATGACCGCCACCAGGTACGTGAATAAATGTTGTATAGTACGTGAAGCCAGCGAAGAATACAGTTAGATATGCTCCGAAAATGTACATGTACATACGTTCTGAAAGGTTTAAGAAGCCTAA
This sequence comes from Lysinibacillus sp. GW821-FHT14F06, assembly GCF_058803665.1. Lineage (NCBI taxonomy): Bacteria > Bacillati > Bacillota > Bacilli > Caryophanales > Bacillaceae > Lysinibacillus > Lysinibacillus sp. GW821-FHT14F06. The sequence continues at coordinate 232,794 of NZ_JBXAPF010000002.1, read as the reverse complement.
TAATAAGAATAAACCTGTATTACCTACGAATAATAGCGATACCTCGTTCATACCACCAAGGTAGAACATAACTGCAAAAATACCTGTCCAGAATGCCATAACTTTATACATATTATCCATGAAATTTCCCCTCCTTTTGCCCACGACACAATAATCTCTTACTCATTATAAATGATATGAAAGGTGTCTGTAAACTGGAACTTCTCCTTCTTTGTGACAAACAAATGGAATTTTAAATTAACGATCTATTTCTGTCACGTTTATTTCATATTTACAAAAATCACAGTTATGTATCATGCTTTCAATCTGTATAAATTCATTACTAGAAAATAATGCATCTAATTGACCCTTTAGATAGGATTCATGTAAAGAACATACAATTTCTGAATGGGTAGTAAGCTGTTCCTGGAACGGACAATTAAATATGGAGAATATCACCTTTTTGCCATGCTCTGTTTGCTGTATTTGTGGGATATAGCCAATTAATGCAGCATTGTCTGTTAATAGTTGAAGCTTTTGGTCGAAGGAAAGGGTATTATTTAATTTTAACTCAGCACTTACATAATTCTTCATTTGTTGGAATCCATCTTGGTAGCTGATGTCCATGCATTTTGTTAAAGCAGAAGGGCCAAATTCCTGAATTAATTGAATTGTCCACTTTAATAGTCGATCCTCATCCCGTCTTGGGAATGTTAATGATACCCCTTTTTCAGAAGCCTTATATACGCGCCCAGGTCGCCCGCCCTTACCAGTCTTGGCAAAATCAGCCGTAATTATATTAATTTCTGAAAGCTTTGTTAAGTGCAGTCGTGCAACGTTCGGATGAATGCCGAATTTATCAGCAATATTTTGAACCGTTACCGTTTTTCTCTCTTTCAATATGTACTCATAAATCGAGTATCTAGTTTCATCGGCTAATGTACTAGTAATCTTTAATGGATGGATCATTTGCTTCACCTCAATTTTATTTTTTAAATACTATTCAGTCTACCAAGTGTTAGTAAAAAAATCATGTTGATTCTATTATATTGTATTATTGAAAAAGATACAGTTCCTTTCGGCATAAATATTAACTTTTTCATGTAAGAATGTTCTTTTTTAGTGGAAATTTGCAAGTTATCCACATTTTTATAACAAAAAACTAATTTGTTAGTCGTTTTAATAGCAAATTTTTATTTTGAGAAAAGGGCTTTTCTCGTGACATTTTCGTATCTATACTAGGAATAACGAATAGGGCGGTCATATTCGAATGAACTAGAAGAGAGGTGCAAATGTGCAGAATTTCGAAACAGTTGTCGAACAAAAATGTGAGCAACTTTTACTAAGGGCTTATCATTTCGGTGCATCAGATTTATTATTAGTACCCGAAATGGAACGGTACCGTCTATATTTTCGAAAATACGATAAGCTCCTTCAGGCTGGTGAATTACCGAACGACCTGGCGGAACGAATGATTTCCTATTATAAATTTTTGGCAGCCTTAGATATTAGTGAGCGCCGCAAACCCCAAAGCGGTTCCTTTCAAAAATCAATGGAAAAAGATCCATATGCCTTTCGGGTATCTACACTTCCCTCAGTGTTTTTAAAAGAAAGTCTGATTATCCGACTTCTTTTACAAAACCATACATTCCCACTTACTTCTTTATGTTATTCCAAATTTGCAGCGAACATCTTAATGGAGCTTGTGAAGCATCGACAAGGGCTCCTATGCTTCACAGGGGCAACCGGGTCTGGAAAATCAACTTCGTTATATTCACTCATTCATTATTGTTCAACAGAATTACATCGTCATGTTATCTCTTTGGAAGATCCTGTAGAAAATAATCAAGCGAATCTTCTTCAAATTCAAGTAAATGAACGAGCTGGTGTTACATATGCTGCTGGGTTAAAGGCCATTTTACGCCACTCACCTGATGTCATTATGATTGGTGAAATACGTGATAAAGAAACTGCCAAAATCGCAATAGAGGCCGCCTTAACAGGTCATTTAGTGGTAAGCACCATTCATGCCAAGGATTCGGTCAGCTGTCTTTATCGACTAATCGACTTAGGCGTTTCTGTTGAAGAGCTTCGTCAAACGGTAATAGGTATTGTTGCACAAATACTTTTCCAGTCGCCAATCATTCAGGAAGAACGCCGTGCATTGTTTGAAATATTAAGCGATGTTCATCTTCAGGAGGCCCTCCAAGCAATCATGCAAAATATTAGCTATAAGCTACCACATGATTTAACACTTGCAGGTCAAAGAGATTTAATAGAGGGGCAAAAATATGCAGCTACGAAAATACACTGACAAGATGATAGTGGAATACAAAAAGGCTACAAAATGGCGGGTAAAGGAGCAAGCACATTTCTTCAATCGATTAAGTGTGCTAATGCAGGAGGGTTATTTATTTCCTCAAGCGATTTCAATTCTTTTACCACACCATATTGAGGCACATGAGGAAATCCAGCAACGAATCGATGAAAAGCTTAGACAAGGGATAGGTGTTACAGGGATTTTGGAAACATTACGGCTTGCAAAGCATCATTTAGTGGCAATTGCGGTTGCAGAAAATAATGGTCATATGATTGAGGCCTTAAAAGGAGTAGCAAAGCAAATGGCTGTAAGTGAGGCAACTAAGAAAAAATTAATGAAGCTGCTCTTATACCCAGTAGTACTCATTGTATTTTTGTTGCTATTATTTTTTGTATTTCGTACAGTATTTTTTCCAAATATAGAAAAGATGATTTCAAGTCGAACTACTAGCAATGATCAAACAATGATTGGGCTATCAAAAATGTTCTTGCATTTCCCAGATGCTCTTGTCCTATTAGGTATAGCTTCGATTGGAAGTATTTTGTTTTTTCAGCTCTATCTTAAACGTCAGTCAATTGCCCGTCAGCTTACAATCATCTCAAAAATCCCATTTGTCCAAATTTATGTGCGACTATCTTTGACGAGGCAATTTGCTGCCTATTTAGGGAGTTTGCTAGAAAGTGGTTTTTCATTACAGGCTAGTCTGCAAATCTTGGAAGAGCAGCGATTACAGCCATTTTTACAGTATCTGGCTCGATGTTTAAAGGAGCGTGTTGTTTTTGGAGATACATTGACACAGGCTGTTCAATTAATAGCTGTTTGGCAGAGGGACTTCTCCACATTTGTTGAGCATGGTGAGAAAAGTGGCTATCTAGGAAAAGAGCTTTTACTCTATAGCGAATTATTGACAGACAAGCAGGAGCAACTATTGCACAGAATGCTTGCATTTGTACAGCCAACTTTTTTTATCATCATTGCTGTCTGTATCGTTGCTGCATATATCAGTTTGTTATTACCAATTTATCACATGATTGAACTAGTATAGGAGGGTCATAATGAAAAAAATAAAAAAGCAAGCTGGATTCACGTTAATCGAAATGTTAATTGTGCTTCTCATTATCTCGGTTTTAATATTAATTTCAATCCCAAATGTTACCAAGCATTTTGCCACAATCGATGAGAAGGGCTGTAAAGCATATATTTCCATGGTACAAGGGCAGGTAGAAGCGTATCGTGTGGATTTTATGGCTTATCCAACAGTCGAGGATTTGGTAGTAAAAGGGTACTTGAAGGAAAATGAAACGAGCTGTCCGAATAAAGAAGAAATTATGATTACGAATGAGGGAGAGGTTAAATTGGCAAATGCCTCTTCAGGATCAGACTCTAGTGGTGGATGAACGTGAACAGCGTAAAAAATGATCATGGATATACATTGCTTGAAATGTTAATTGTGTTATTTTTTGTAATGTGTTTAACTGCGATCGTCATGAAGTACTCATTGAAACAAGCAGAAATAAAAGAGCTCGAGCGTTTTTTTACACAAGTGCAATTGGATATTCAATATATTCAAACTTATAGTATGCATCAAAGGGAGTATATCTCGATGAAATTCGAAAGCTCAACAAAACGCTATATTATTAAAAAAGATTTTTATACCCATTTATATGACAGACCTTTTCCGAAAGGGGTTGAATTAATGCCTGCTTCAAGTTCTGTGCAAACGATTATGTATAACTATAGTGGCAATGTGATGACTGCGGGAACTGTAACATTTAAAACGCCTCAAGGCATTAAAAGGCTTGTGATTACGCTTGGACGAGGGAGAGCTAGAATTGAATGAGTCAGGCTATTCATTTGTAGAAACGATTTTATCCATTGGCATCCTTATGTTACTGTGCACGTCGTTATTACCAATCAGCTATACAATGAAAACAAAACTATCTAACAAAAAGCTAGAGGTTATTGCAGCAGAGACTGCCTATGAAGGATTAAAGCTATATTTGCATTCAGGACAACAGGAAGGCTCAAAAACAATTGAAAATGTAAATTTTTATTGGATTTTTGAGGGACAGGGAATATGTGTAACCTTTCAAAAGACACAAGAAATACGTAAAAAATGTATTCAGCTGACAGGTGAAGTCAATGAATGAGAAAGGCTATACATTGTTGGAAGCTTTATTTCAATTAGTCGTGTTTGTACTTGTTGCGCAGCTTGTTGTGTTAATTATGCTTTGGTATGGCGAGATGAAAACGACGGTATTGTCTGATGAACAATCAAAGTGGGAGCTATTTGTTTTCGATTTAAATAGTTATTTTGAAAATATTACCTATTTTACGATTCGACAGAACCAAAAGAGAATAACCTTTGAATCAGCGAATACGATTCATAATATTGATTGCTATAATAATTTAATTCGTGATCAAGTAAACGGAGGGCATGTACCGATGTTAATTGGTATTAACAAATGCCAATTTCAATATGAAAATAATAGGGTCACTGTAGCTATTGAATTTCCAAGTGGTATCCAAAAGGAGCGAACCTTCTATGTACCAATTATTGAAAAATGACAGAGGGGCTATTTTTTTAATCGCAATTGCATTATTATTTTTTGTAACTACTTTTGTTCTTACGTATTGTACGTCTTATGAAATTCAGTATCGAACATATGATTCGCTTGAAATAATGAATGTTCGCGCTACGATAAATTTATTAGGACAAATTTTGTCAGACAGTGTAGAATCGTAGTTATAAGAAGGTGATTCGAATGCGAAAAATATATTTAGTTGGCTTTATGGGCTGCGGGAAAAGTGCGTTAGGAAGACGTTTAAGCTATTTGTTAAAGATGCCCTATTATGATATGGATCATGAAATTGTGAGACAGCAGGGTATGACAATTCCTCAGATTTTTGAAAAATACGGAGAGGCACGGTTTCGGGAAATAGAAACAGAATTTTTGGAAAATTTCCGTGATGAAGCCTGTATTATTTCAACTGGTGGTGGCGTTGCCGTCAATGCTGAAAACAGGAAAATAATGAGACGCAGTGGACTCGTGTTTTTTTTAGATGCGACATTCGAAGATATTTATAAACGAATACAGCATGATCAAAACCGACCGATTGTGCAAAGCTCAACGAAAGAAGAGCTAGAGAAGCTGTATCATTACAGAAGGAAATTTTACCGTGATGCAGGACATATTCAAGTGTTAACAGAGGGCAGAACCATCCGCCAAATTCTTGAGTATTTAGTATTCCAAGTTAAAAGGCTAAAAGGCGAACGATGATATATAAAAATAACGAAAACGTTCGTTATTTATTATAATTTAAAAAATGTTTGCCTTTTCAATATATTTAATGTTAGGATATAGACAAATAAGTAACTAAATGTTCATTGAATACTAAATAGTACCAAGATGTATCTTGGGCGGATGATTGTGCGGGGAGAGCGCGTGTAGACGCCGCCGAAGGAGCAAGTAGCAAAGGGCTATGAATCTCTCAGGTAAAAGGACTCGTACAAGACGCAACTCTGGAGAGAGCTGTAGTATAACAATAACAGCCACCAAAGGGGAAAGCCGGCTGATTGGCATGGAAGTAATGCGAGTCAGTCTGGTGTAACTTTCAGGTGCAAGGACAGAGAATCCCAGAAAAGGGGTTCGTCTGTCTTTTTTTATGTCTTTATCTACTTGTTTAGGTATTGACAGCAAGCATGGACTGTATTTATAAAAAAGCAGACGAACTACTACCAGGTAGAATGTAACTAACAATAAGGGGGCAAAAAAGAATGACGAAAGAATTAAAACGTACACCTCTATTTGAAGAATACGCGAAATACGGTGCTAAAACAGTTGACTTTGGTGGATGGGAATTACCAGTTCAATTCTCTTCTATTAAAGATGAGCATGATGCAGTACGTAATCGTGCAGGTTTATTTGATGTATCTCATATGGGTGAAATTTTAGTAACTGGTCCTGAGGCACTTGCATTTTTACAAAATCTTTTATCAAATGATATTGCGAAAATTGCTGTAGGTCAAGCGCAATACAATGCTATGTGCTATGAAGATGGTGGCGTTGTCGATGATTTATTAACGTATAAATTAGCAGACAATCACTATTTATTATGTGTCAATGCAGCAAATATCGAAAAAGACTATGATTGGATGATGGAAAATCAACATCAATATGATGTGACAATCGACAATCAATCAGATGCTTATGCACAAATTGCTCTACAAGGACCATTAGCAGAAGAGGTTCTTCAATCTTTAACAGCAACTGATATTAGTGCTATTAAATACTTCCGCTTCCAAGAGAATGTAGAGATTGCAGGACATAAAGCATTAGTTTCTCGTAGCGGCTATACGGGTGAAGATGGTTTTGAATTATATGGTGCTCCAGAAGATATTAAAGCTTTATGGGGTAAAGTTTTAGAGGCTGGTCAAGACAAGGGTGTTGTTCCAGCAGGTCTAGGCTGCCGCGATACACTTCGCTTCGAAGCAGGTCTTCCACTATATGGGCAAGAGTTATCAGCAACAATTTCTCCACTTGAGGCTGGTATTGGCTTTGCTGTGAAATTAAATAAAGAGGACTTTATCGGTCATGATGCATTAGTAGCTCAGAAGGAAAAAGGTCTTCCACGCAAACTTGTAGGAATTGAAATGATTGATAAAGGGATTCCGCGTCATGGCTACAAAGTATTTAAGGATGGCCAGGAAATCGGTGAAGTGACAACTGGTACGCAGCTTCCTTCCTCTAAACGTAATGTTGGTCACGCATTAATTGACAGCCAATTCGCAACAATCGGAACTGAATTAGAAATCGAAATCCGTGGTAAGCACTTAAAGGTAATAACAGTTGAAACACCGTTTTACAAGCGTTCAAAATAATAGTTGAAAAGAGGGACCTACATTTATGAAACATCGTTATTTACCAATGACGGAGCAAGATCAAAAAGAAATGTTAGACGTAATCGGTGTATCCTCAGTTGATGAGTTATTCGAGGATATTCCTGAGAAAGTCCGTTTTAAAGGCCTTTATGACATTAAAGAAGCAAAATCAGAATCTGCTTTATTAAAAGAATTAACAGCACTAGCTGCCAAAAATAAGGACACAAATGCCAATGTATCGTTTTTAGGTGCTGGCGTTTATAACCACTATAAACCAGTGATCGTGGACCATGTCATTTCTCGTTCCGAATTCTATACAGCTTATACACCATACCAACCAGAGATTTCACAAGGGGAGCTACAAGCCATTTTCGAATTCCAAACGATGATTGCAGAGCTTACTGGTATGGATCTTGCAAACTCTTCTATGTACGATGGTGGTACGGCATTAGCAGAGGCAGGTATGCTAGCTGCTGGTCATACACGTCGTAAGAAAATTTTAGTTTCTGAAACAGTGCACCCAGAATACCGCGATGTTGTGGCTACATATGCCTATGGTCAATCCATTGAAATCGTGACAATTCCACAAAAAGATGGTGTAACAGATGTTGATGCATTAAAAGCGTTAATTGATGACGACACGGCAGCAGTTATTGCTCAATATCCAAACTTCTTTGGTCAAGTGGAAGACATTCAAGTGATTGGAGATATTGCACATGAAGCGAAGAGCTTATTCGTTGTGTCTTCTAACCCGCTTGCATTAGGTATTTTAACACCTCCTGGTAAGCTAGGAGCTGATATTTGTGTAGGTGATGCACAAGTTTTCGGAATTTCTGAAGCATACGGTGGTCCACACTGCGGTTTCTTTGCAGTAACAAATAAATTAATGCGTAAGGTTCCAGGTCGTCTGATTGGTGAAACAGTGGATGGCGAAGGTCGTCGTGGCTATGTATTAACACTACAAGCGCGTGAACAACATATCCGTCGTGATAAAGCAACATCTAATATTTGTTCAAACCAAGCACTTCTTGCACTTGCAGCTTCTGTAGCAATGACAGCTCTAGGTAAACAAGGTATTCGCGAAATGGCTACACAAAATATTGCGAAAACACGTTATGCGAAAAATGCCTTTGAAGCAGCAGGCTTTACAGTAGCATTCCAAGGTGCACACTTTAACGAAATCGTTGTAAAAACGAATAATTGTGTGAAAGAAATCAATAAAGGCTTAATCGAAAAGGGTATAATCGGTGGATATCCTTTAGGTCAAAATTATGACTCTCTTAAACATCATGTGCTAATTGCAGTTACTGAATTACGCACAAAAGAAGAAATTGATGCACTTGTTGCAGAAATGGGGGCTCTTAATGCATAACGAAAATCAATCACTCATTTTTGAAATTTCAAAAGAAGGTCGCGTTGGCTATAGCTTAGAAGCACTGGATGTACCTGAGGTTGACCTAGCAGATTTATTACCTGCAAACCTAGTACGTGCTGAGGCTGCAGAATTACCTGAAGTGTCTGAGCTTGATATTATGCGACATTACACGGCGCTTTCTCGTCGAAACCATGGGGTAGACTCTGGCTTCTATCCACTGGGCTCATGTACGATGAAATATAATCCAAAAATTAACGAAGCGGTTGCACGTCTTTCAGGCTTTGCCAATGTTCACCCATTACAAGATGAATCAACAGCACAAGGGGCGATGGAGCTTCTCTATGATCTTCAGACTTCTTTAGTAGAAATTACAGGAATGGACGAAGTAACATTACAGCCAGCAGCAGGCGCACATGGTGAATGGACAGCGTTAATGATGATTCGTGCGTTCCATGAAGCAAATGGTGAGGGTCATCGTAATAAAGTGATTGTTCCTGACTCAGCTCATGGAACAAACCCAGCATCAGCAACTGTTGCAGGCTTTGAAACAATCACTGTTAAATCAGATGAAAATGGCTTAGTTGATATTGAAGACCTTCGCAAAGTAGTAGGTTCTGACACAGCTGCCTTAATGCTAACAAACCCTAATACACTAGGTCTATTTGAAGAGAACATCATCGAAATGGCAGAGCTTATCCACTCTGTAGGTGGTAAAGTGTACTATGACGGAGCGAACCTAAATGCCGTTATGAGTAAAGCACGTCCTGGCGATATGGGCTTCGACTGCGTGCATTTAAATCTGCACAAAACATTTACAGGTCCACACGGTGGTGGTGGTCCAGGTTCAGGTCCAGTAGGCGTAAAAGCGGATTTAATTCCATTCCTACCAAAGCCGGTACTAGTGAGAACAGAAGATGGAACATTCCACTTCGATTACGATCGTCCACAATCAATCGGACGTGTGAAACCTTACTATGGTAACTTTGGTATCAACGTACGTGCGTATACTTACATTCGAACAATGGGTCCAGATGGCTTAAAAGCTGTTACAGAATATGCTGTATTAAATGCAAACTACATGATGCGTCGCTTAGAGCCATTCTATGAGTTGCCATATAACCGTCATTGTAAACACGAATTTGTCTTATCAGGTCGTCGTCAAAAGAAACTTGGCGTTCGTACGTTAGATATCGCAAAACGTCTGTTAGACTTTGGCTACCATCCACCAACAACTTACTTCCCATTAAATGTGGAAGAGGCGTTAATGATTGAGCCAACAGAAACAGAATCAAAAGAAACACTAGATGCATTCTGCGATGTGATGATTCAAATTGCCAAAGAAGCAGAAGAAAATCCATCCATCGTTCAAGAAGCACCACATACAACAGTCGTATCTCGTTTAGACGAAACACGCGCTGCTCGTACACCAGTGCTTCGTTATCAAAAAGCATAGAACTACAAGCGTCCGATAAGTATCCGTACTTATTGGACGCTTTTCTTATGGTTTCTGGTGGAGAACAGCTAGAGTGATGGATAGTATTAGTAAAGTGGTGGATTGAAGAAAGTGACGGATAAAAAGAGGCAGAGCAACATACTCAATAACGATATGTATATTTTTTATCGCTGAAAGATTAGAAAAGAGGTCATCACCATTCGAAGCGCACGACATCGCCTCGTCGGGAGGATGGTGCGACGATGATATAGTCCAGCTTGTAAGATAGGAAATTACAAGGTATTTGCCAAAATGCTCGGATTATCAGGGCAAAATTAATTCTCGTTCAGGAACAAGCCAACAATACCCTTCCTTAAAAAGCACCAGTATAGGTCAGGTAGATGGACTTTTTGGAATCAATTGTCGCCATCAGATGTATCCCTATGTAGAGGGGATGCCACGTATGGCACGCCCACAGGATGCCGAGGAAAATCAACGTATCTACAAGGAAGCACAAAGGCACCGTCAATTGGAGCGGGAAATTCGTCAAGCACAGCGAGCACTTGCTGTGCTAGAGGTGCTTGGTGATGAGGAAATGGTCACTAACGCGAAAACCAAAGTACGTGAGAAACAGGCAAGGCTACAGGCATTTGTGGAGCAAACAAAGAGGAAGCCTAAAAACCAGCCTACAAGTAGCCATGTATCTGTGCCAGCTAATACTAGCGAGGTACAGGAGCAGCAACAGGAGCCAGCAGAGCAAGTAACACAGCAGGCTGGTAATGCACATAGCCATATGTTCCCTACAGCAATCATTGATCCAATTGTGGATGAACATATTCTGGATAAGGCAACAGAGGGCAAAAATAGATTATCTAATAGATTGAAAAAGAAGCTTAATTTTGCTTATGCTGAGGTCAATATTTCGGGCATTGCACAGCGGGATTTCTATGCGCATAGTCAAATTAATGAAGCCAATAAAATGCCTGGATCAGAAGGGTTTTCAATTCAACCAGTCAAACCATTATTTAAAACTATTAAAGCACCTATTAATGATAAGTTCGTTTTTCTCAGAGACAAAGATACAGAATATAAGATTTTAAATGATTTGGCTGAGCAAATCGGAACGAAATATCAAGCGCATGGTACAATAACATTATTTACTGAGTTAAATACTTGTGATAGCTGTAATCGAGTGATTTATCAGTTTAATGAGAAATACCCAAATATCACTATTAAAGTACTTCATAGTAAGGGTATCAATGTATCAGATAGTGAGCTTAAAGAGAAACAGAAGGAACTCAAAGGTCAAACTCTTAATGAGCTTCAGGATTTAAAGCATACTAATGAAAATGATTCTGATTCGAACATTGCTGAGAAGGTTGAGAGTAAAGCTAAGGGTACGGGTAAAGTTGTTAATGGTGTGAGTGGGCCTGTAAATAAAATTGATTCTGACTTAATAAAAAAATATGTTAGAGATATAGAGCAACGTACAGGCAGAGAGTTACCTAAAAATCAAATAGAAAATTTGAAGGAAGCGTTAAGAGATAAAGAATATATATAAATATCACCAAAAGAGACTGCAATAAAGTAAAAAATAAAGTAATAAAAGAATGGGAGGAAAATACCGGTCAAGAATGGCCAGTTTATAAGGATAATGTTGTATCAGAAAGAACAGGTAAAATTATTAGAAAAGAAGGAGATAAATATGATGCACACCATATCATTAAAAATTCTTTTGGAGGAGAGCATGAGTGGTGGAATATGCATCCAGCGAAATTCCCAAATGAGCACCAATCTGGTATTCATGGAAAAGGTTCACCAGCCAATGAATTATTTAAAGGAGGTAAAAAATGAAGAGTTATGATTTTATAAAAGCAAACAAAGATAATAGTTTTTATCCAGTGACTGAAAGTGAAATAGAAGAGGTTGAAGAAATCTTGAATTTAAAAATTCCTAATGAGTTAGTTAATTTATATTTACAAGTTGGCTATGGGTTTATTAAAGGATCAGAGTTTAATATTAATCGTGTTATGGACCCATATTCTGTAAGAGATTTTCGATTGAGAATGAATGATTTTGAATTTTATCCAGACATAGAAATATATGACGAATTTGAGAAAAACAAATTAATATTTTTTGAAGGCAGTGAGTCAGCTTTAATGTCAATCGAATTGAATGAAAATAATGAGAATCCAATTTACTATTATGATATTGAAATTGCAACTTCTCTTACCGAATTTTTAATGAGAATAGAAGAAAATGATAAATATTACATTGATTTATTAGTTGATTAACATACTATTTATTCCTTGAAAGGCTATAAGCCAAGGGTTTTTTAAATAATATTTGATACAAATGAAGGTAATATCATCATGAAATTTGGTACTAATACTAGGATAGACATGGCGGATGTAATTATGATATAGAATAACTAAACAAACTAACGAGAATGACAAAGCTCTTGGCGATCAACAAAGGATATAAAAGTTTTTAAATTGTATACAGTTAAAGATATCCTTGAATTTTAATTAATAACTCATGAAGGCAAACCATCAAGAGGTGCTATTTTAATACTAATGTAATAAGAGCGAGAATAGGCGAGATGACATTTTACTTACAAGGACCACTTTGTGGATGTTTTAAGTAAAAACCACATGAGATTACACAAGCTAAAGGGCTTAAATGTTACACTATCTGTGGGGAAAAAATGTAATTTGTCAATGTTAAAATAACTTATAATACTTGCAAATAATAATAAACTTATAAAATTTATAAACTAAAAGCACTTGATGGTCTATAATAAGCGACAAGTGCTTTTTGTATTTCTATATATTGTGTTTATTTATAATGTTATCCATTTTTACAAATTAAGATTTGTAGTAGATATCCAAGAGTAAATTGGTTAAACGGGCGAAGAAGGCAATTAAAAAAGCGGTCCTGACCACGAAAAAAGTTGTGAAAAAACAAAGGCGGCTGTGTCAAAAGCCAAGCAACAGGTAAAGGCCGCTGTCAAACAGACGAAGCAGGTAGTCAAGGAAAAAGTACTACCAGTCATGAAAAAAGCTGCACAAGCAACCAAAAAATCTACGAATAGTTCAAGTGCAAAGGCAAAAACTTCGTCAGTGGATAAAAACAGGATAAAAAGTGAAGCCGAACTAAAAGCCCTATTAGATGAGCACAGAAAAACGAGAGTTATCGTCAGTGATGGTGAGCCAATAACAACGCTTACAGATAAGCGAAAGGTATTAAGTGCTGAATCAACTGCCACTCCAGATGGTTTATACTCATATTTAATGGCAGGCTCTAAAATGACCTACTCCATGTTTATTCAGGAATATCTCACATTAGCTGATGCGAAGGCGCCAATAGGCGAACAATTTGAAGCAACGCTCTCATTACTTAACCCTGTTGGGAAGGCGAAAAAAGGAAAGGATGCATTAGAATCCTTAAAAGATTGGGAAAAAGGAATAGAAGAAGCCTATAATCTTGCCAATAATAACAAAAAGGCAAAGGATACACAGTCTACCTAAAAAGAAATCGATCAATTAGGCCAGTATGTGAAGAAGCTTGATAAGGGTACGGGTGATGCTGCCTCATATCCCCCTAGAACTCCAGAGGCTACTACAAAAGCACAAAATGTGGTCGGTGAGCTGAATAACATACTTGGAGATGGTAAAAAAAGCCCCGAATACAGTCGTTTCTGTAATAAAAAATTAAAGCTTTCAATGAGAAATATGCAAATTTTTGACCTAATTTGGATGTGTCGACGCTGATTTTATAAGGAATTCATGAAATACTACTATAGTAGTTTGAAGTAGACAACGGTTCTGTATAATAGTAAGTAGTAGAAAAATGTGTTACTACAACAAATTGAAACATAAACTGATTCATCATCATTATTCAAATAATCTTCTTATCTAAACTACAACACCACAATGCGAGCTAGCTGCCTTTGTTGTGGTTGCTTGTTTTATCTAATTTTATATCTCAAGTAATACAAACATATAAGCGCTGGCTGTTCAAAGTGACCTTACTCATTGACGACTAAGTGAAATATTCAAAAACTTGAACTTTACTATGTAATAGGATTGTTGAATTGAATATAAAAAAAGTATTAATTTGAGAATTAAGACCTTATGAAGGTTGTACCATCATGGAGTGTGATTTTAATGATAATATAAATTCACAGTGACGAGAAATGAGCAAGATTTTTTATCAGAGCTATAAATGTATTAGAAAGTCACTAAACTGGTGATTATGCTGTAGCTCATGAAGATAAAATCATGAATATAATACTAAACCCCATTTTAAATTATATACAGATAGAGAAATTCTTGAATTTTAAACAGTAAACTGGAGGTAGCTGCAATGGTCTGGAGCTATGAAGAGTATGAAGAATATATCCATGAGGATTTTTATGAACATACAGTGGAAGAAAAAATAAGTAAAAGTGAAGCTTTGGCAATAATGTTTGAAGGGTATTATGCATTGGAAAGGGAAAGTGCCACAAGTAAAGCTATCATTTATGTGTTCATTTCAGAAATTGCTGTTTTACAGAAAAAACTGTTTTATAAAATGAAAGCTGATATGGTGGAAATGCTTAGTGGCTTGGATTTTACATTAATTCAGCAAGAAGATATTATAACAGCAGAACAGTGTCAGGACCTAATGGCTCGAAAGGAACGCATGCTACCAAAATTGCAAGCAATGCCAGTGACATATTATACATCAGCTTGTTGGTATTACGACGAAATAACAAAGGAAGTCCAAAAGTTTATCCAACAGCTACCAATAGAGCAGCATCCAGCCATTGTATCAGCTGTATTGCAGCGATTCCAGCGAGACTGTAACAATACCAATAGTGAAAAATTTATGGTGTATACTGCTTTAGCTGAGCAACTATGGGAGCGAGGCTGGACAGCAGTGGAAGGGATTGAAGCGGTGAAGCAGCAGCTACAAGCATTTGACCCAACCCAAGTAGCGCAGGAGCAGCTGACAGAGGAAGAACAGGAACAACTAGCTGTTCGTATTCAGCAAATTTTAGCGAAAATACCCTAAAGAGGTGTAGTGAATGCCAAAAAGCTACTGACTTAGGAAGATAAGAAATAATATGTTTTTTAGACATAAATTATGCTAGCGAGCAACAATGGGCTACTCAACATAATCAAAAAGCACTTAACTATATGTTTTTAGTAGAGTGCTTTTTTATATGGTGATGGGAGGATGTATGTTTAATCTAAAACCATACAAGCAGCTTTTAAAAGATTTGGATGATAAAGACATAGTTATTAAAGGACAAGGTGAGTACATAACAAGTTGTAAGATAGGAAATTACAAGGTATTTGCCAAAATGCTCGGATTATCAGGGCAAAATTTATTCTCGCTCAGGAACAAGCCAACAATACCCTTCCTTAAAAAGCACCAGTATAGGTCAGGTAGATGGACTTTTTGGAATCAATTGTCGCCATCAGATGTATCCCTATGTAGAGGGGATGCCACGTATGGCACGCCCACAGGATGCCGAGGAAAATCAACGCATCTATAAGGAAGCACAAAGGCAGCGTCAATTGGAGCGGGAAATTCGTCAAGCACAGCGAGCACTTGCTGTGCTAGAGGTGCTTGGTGATGAGGAAATGGTCACTAACGCGAAAACCAAAGTACGTGAGAAACAGGCAAGGCTACAGGCATTTGTGGAGCAAACAAAGAGGAAGCCTAAAAACCAGCCTACAAGTAGCCATGTATCTGTGCCAGATAATGCTAGTCATAGTAGCAAGGCACAGGAGCAGCATCAGCATCAGGGGTCAGCAGAGCAAGTAACACAGCAGTTTGATAATGCACATAGCCTTGTGTTCCCAACAGCAATAATTGATCCAATTGTGGATGAACATATTCTGGATAAGGCAACAGAGGGCAAAAATAGATTATCTAATAGATTGAAAAAGAAGCTTAATTTTGCTTATGCTGAGGTTGATATTTCGGGCATTACACAGAAGGACTTTTATGCGTATAGTCAAATAAACGAAGCTGGAATATTTCCTGGATCAGAAGGATTTTCGATTCAACCTATCAAGCCAATTTTTAAAGTTACTGATGCACCTGATTATAAAGGACATACTTTCTTTAGAGATAAGGATACAGAATATAAAATTTTAAATGATTTGGCTGAGCAAATCGGAACGAATTATCAAGCACATGGTACAATAACACTATTCACTGAATTAGATACTTGTGCCAGCTGTAATCGAGTGATTTATCAGTTTAATGAGAAATACCCAAATATCACTATTAAAGTACTTCATAGTAAGGGTATCAATGTATCAGATAGTGAGCTTAAAGAGAAACTGAAGGAACTCAAAGGTCAAACTCTTGATGAGCCAGAAGGATTTATGCATACTAATGAAAATAATTTTGATTCGAACATTGCTGAGAAGACTGAGAGTAAAGGTACGGGTAATGGACAGGCTGAAGTTCCACCTGCTTTTAGACAAACTAATTTTGCTAGTTCGTATGAAGCGAGACTTAATCAGACGCCTGCATTAGAGAATCCAAAGGTTAAATTTGAGGGACTAAGGGGTGAATCTAAGTGTATACTTAAGCCACCACCAGACAGTCAATTAAAACGAATTTTAGATGAATTTGGGATTGAAGGTATTCAATATAAAAATGGGGTTCCTGACTTTTCACCAACAGCAAAAGCACAAGTTGAAATCGACTATATGCTTGGGGGAAAAGGAACTTATGGAGGGAAAGCTAGACGAACTAATTTTGCTCAATCAGATCAAAAATTAGCTGACCAAATTAATGGTTCGCCTGAATTAGCAAGTCAATTTGGGATGGAGTTTGGTAAAATTAGTGCAAGAGATATAAAAAAATATAGAGAAAAAAATAAATTAACATGGCCTGAGTTAAATGATGTTAAAACAATGCAACTTGTGCCAACAAAAATAAATCGTGAATTCGGACACCTTGGTGGTGTAGGAGAAATAAACGCAGGAGCTTTCAAACCTGAAGGATTTGCTAATAAATAAAAAGAGGAGATTTTAAAATGGCTATAAATGATCCAATTTTTGGTGAACTTGAGTATGAGTATGGTTGGGCTAAGGATACCGTTATTCATTTTTTTGGAAAAGAAACTGAGATATCTTTGATGATAGATGGTGAAGAAGATGGTGAGTTTGATGAAGAGCAATATATGGCATATCAAGCATTAATGCAGAATTGGGAAGATTTACAGCCAAGTTTATTGCAATCAATATTAGACTACTACAAACAAACGCGACATGAACTAGGTTATGATATTGGATTAAATGAAAATTATCCATTAGTTGAAACACTTGATCAAATACTAGAAATGATAACTTTAGATGGAATTGTTGTTCCATATGCAGATATTTTTGAAGGGCGAGATATTGGAATTACATTTAACTGTACATGGGACACAGAAAATGGATTAGGTATTAAGCTTATAAATGAAAAAATAAAAGAAATAGGTTATCAAGATATTGCGATTTAAAAGCTTAGATTCTATGTCTTAAAAAATGAATAATTGGAGTGTCGAAATGCGGGTTAGTAGCTCGCTCGTGTTGCGATATTTTGTTTTTATTGAAGATAGAATTGTGAGGAGTTTTTTTATTATTAAGTCGAATTAATGTGACCATGGAAGATAAAAATAAGGAACTAATCAATTACTTCTTTTAGATTATGGGAGAAATAAAATTTTTGACTTTATTAAAACAGTATGCAAATACAGAAGAATATGGAATTAGGAATATGTGATGCGTTTTTGCAGATGACTATGAAGAATGGGAAGCAGACTACTTTGGTAATGAAGGAATAGCTTTTTATTTTGCTTACCCTGCTGTAAAGGAAGACTAAACTATAGTGTTGGATTACCTTACTATCTACCATTATTTAGAAGAGTCAAGTACGAAATATTTATTAAATCATCCAAATGTTAAAATGAAGCGAAGCTTGATTAGAGGAAATTAGGCAAAAGTTTCGTATATTGTAATGGGTTTATATAGAGAAATAAGTGATTTACTGAACCAACAACTATATGGGATTATTGTAGCCAAAATGATTGCTACTTATAAAAAATATCTAGTAGCCATACACGACATGGTTTTCGCTAAAAGTAAACAGGAGGTAGCTGCAATGGTCTGGAGTTATGAAGAGTATGAAGAATATATTTATGAGGATTATAGTGAATCTATAGACAAAGAAAAAATAAGTAGGTGTGAGGCTTTAGCGAGAATGTCTGAAGGATACTATGCGATGGAAAGAGAAAGTGAAACCGATAAAGCCATAATTGCGGTAATGTTTTCAGAAATCGTGATTACTCATCTAAAAGTTTTAAATACTTATAAAAATTATATGGAAAACATGCTAAAGGAATTGGATTTTCGAATAGTTCGTCAAGAAAATCGTTTAACGGAGGAGCAATGTCAGGAACTGATGGC
The DNA here is from genome assembly GCF_058803665.1 of Lysinibacillus sp. GW821-FHT14F06. Lineage (NCBI taxonomy): Bacteria > Bacillati > Bacillota > Bacilli > Caryophanales > Bacillaceae > Lysinibacillus > Lysinibacillus sp. GW821-FHT14F06. Next base: position 214,347 of record NZ_JBXAPF010000002.1, on the reverse strand, counting down.
TCGAAAAGAGCGTGTGTTACCCAAATTGCAAGCAATGCCGTTAACTTATTACTCAAGAGTGTGTTGGTACTATGATGAAATAACAGAGGAAGTCCAAAAGTTTATCCAACAGCTACCAATAGAGCAGCATCCAGCCATTGTATCAGCTGTATTGCAGCGATTCCAGCGAGACTGTAACAATACCAATAGTGAAAAATTTATGGTGTATACTGCTTTAGCTGAGCAGCTATGGGAGCGAGGCTGGACAGCAGTAGAGGGTGTTGAAGCGGTGAAGCAGCAGCTACAAGCATTTGACCCAACCCAAGTAGCACAGGAGCAACTGACAGAGGAAGAACAGAAACAACTAGCTGTCCGTATTCAGCAAATTTTAGCGAAATTACCCTAAAGAGGCGTAGAGGATGCTAAAAAGCTACTGACTTAGGAAGAAAAGAAATAATATGTTCTTTAAAACCATACAAGCAGCTTTTAAAAGATTTGGATGATAAAGACATAGTTATTAAAAGACAAGGTGAGTACATCATGAAGCTTGAAGCACATAACAAGATCATGACAACAACAGGAGCCCTTCTATTTTGGATAGGCTTTTTATTTTCGTCTTTTTAATGCACAGCTTGTAGACGTTAAACAATAAAACGTCCTTACTCTATCGTGCCGTTGCATGTTAAACACGTAGAAGGACATATGACAAAGGAGCAATTAAAGGCATTAGGATTCACAGAGGGACAGGCTCAGCAGGTCATGGATGGCTACGGGGTGATGATTCCTAAAAGTCGCTTGGATGAAAGAATCAAGCATCACAAACTTCCCGTCGACAAACATAGCAAGCATCACCTTGACTAAATAATCTGCTTGGTTCCAAAAAGATGTCCATTCATTGTTAAAGCTTGGATTTTCCTGCATGTAAACTGGGTAAAGGAACCAAATAATATTCGCAAATATGATTCCTAGTAAGGCGAAACCTCTTAAAATATCAAGTGCTTCTATCCGCTCATTGGCAGAAATAGGAGAAAGCTTTTCTATCATTTCCATCCATCCTTTTGTTGTAATTTGACGTTTCTATTTTTGACTTTAAATCCTATTTATCAGGATTTTATAAGGAAGCAGAAATATTTAGGAATTAAGCATAAAATAAATATTGGAAAAAATTCTGATTAATTGTGCTAGAACGAAATCTATTAGAATCGCTCCAAGCATTATCAGAATTAAAGATGGTCTTGATAAAAGGACATTTAATAAAAAAACCTACTTTTTTACTATCACTATCAAAGAGAATTTACTAGTTAGCTATTACTATAAGACTTAGGCAATTATTGCTAATATGCAAAAAATATTGCTATAATGGATGTAGATAGATACATAGTAAGAGAGGCGAGAACATGGATAAAGCTAAACTATTTTTAATGGCAGCAGCTCCAGCGGCTTTAATTGTGCCAATGGAAGTACAAGCGGCTGAAGCAAGTATTGTTAAAATTATTGGAAATAATATTGAAGGGGCTGAAATAACAGCCGAAACTTCTTTGATTCCAAAAGATAAAGAAATTGATTCCTATCAATGGTTTTCTGTTGAGGGAGAAAACCAAACACCAATCAATGTGGTGGGTAATAAGATATCGATACCAGCAGGTTTAGCTGATAAAGCGATTATTGTGAAGGTGACAACAAAAGATGGAACTGAGTATTTAAGTGACAAAATGTTCGTCCATGCTACCTTACAAGCAACTGGAGAAAAATATGTAAATGGTAAGGTCTATCCAGAGATTAATACTCTAAATCCTAAGCCTGTCATGAAGAGCTACCAATGGTATTTCTTTGACAATGGTAAGAAAACACCTATTAAAGCTGCAACAAATATTGAGCTTACCGTTCCAGTTGAAGCAGCAGGGAAACAGCTGGTTGTAGAGGCAAAATCAGAGGAAGGAAAAAACTATACAAGTAACCCAATCTCAATTGATGCGCTGCAGTTAAAGTTAGATCCTGATCCCTCTATCACGCCATTAAAAATTAAGGGGTATTCACCAGAAAAATTTGTATTACCTGGAGATACATTATCCGTTGTTACGCCAACTGTTAAAGATGATACGAGAGATTTAAAAGCAGATCAGGTTTCGTATGCTTACCAATGGATGCATAAAATGGGTGACTCCTATTCCTTTATTTCTGGGGCGACAGGGGCTACCTATAAAATTCCTGCAGATGCATTGGAGAATCAAATTAATAAAATTGTAGTTCGTGTAATAGTAACAGTTGGTACAACAGAAGCAGGTCCTAGTTACTCCGAGGTGGTAGAGGTAGCTAATAACCCAGCTGAAGGATTAGTAAAATCTATTGATGACTTATTAGGGAATTCAAATAAGGCTATCGTCTATAAATCTTTAGGCTTTGAACAATTTGGTAATGAGCTAACAAGCCTAACAAGTAAATATACAGCATTAACAGCAGCAGCTAAAGCGAACGTAACCAACTATGATATTTTAAAGCGTGCTATAGAGGATTATAAAGTGGTGAAGTCTATAAAAGATCAAATACTCGAGGCACAAAAATTAGTGGATGGAACGGCTAAAATCCAAAAGTTTAAAGCGCTAGATGCAGAATATGGAAAGTTAGATTTACTGCAAAGAAGTATTGATATGAGCATTTATCCTGACATTCAGACTGGCCTAGGTAGTGCATCGCAGAATACAGACATTACAGAGGTAATAGAGATTAATAAATCAATCTTAGGGCTATTAGATTTACCAACAACAGGATCTTCCTATGCATTGGTAACATACAAGGATTCACTTTCTAAATTACAGGAGAATATTAAGGCGATAGAGGATCGTATTGCCAAGCTTTCCAGTGAATATAAATCGACTGTTCAGAATCTGGATATTTTATATACAGCAAAGGCAGATATTAAAAAAGTACAGGCTTTCTTAGATAAAGCTAATAAAATAGATGTCAATACTACTGCCAAGAAACAGGTCGCTGCAGCAAAAAGCATTCACACAGCCTATGAAAAGCTTAATGTGAAACAGCAAAGCCTAGTACCTAGTAGCCTTTTTGATACGGGTAGTAATCTTGCCATAGCAGAAACGGCTGAGGAAAAAGATGTTATCTATGTTCAAAGTGTGATAGATAAGTATATTACATTAGGGCCTATTACTGAGTATAAAGGAATCGATTCGATAGATGATATCAAGGAAATCAATAAAGCTCTTACAATGTATAAAACGTTGACGAAGGATAATGCCAGAAAGGTAACGGGTTATACAGAGCTTTTACAATTGCAGAAGGATATAAAAGCTGCAGATAATGTGACGGCACAAATTGAAAAATATAAGCAATTGTTTGATACAGTAGGTGTTAATGATTCAAAATTGACTTCGACGTATAACAGTACATTGAATGCACTCAATAAATTAACGACGCTGCAAAAATCCTTAGTGAAAAATAGTGATAAATTAATCTCACCTTCACCATCTGAGCAACCTCCTGGTGATAAACCATTGCCTGAAGCAGAGGTGAAGGCAAAGGAATTGGGAACTGCTTTTGTTGCTAAAATTAATCTTGTTATTGCGGTACCAAACAGTAGTTTTGCAATCTATGCCCAAGACATAGAAAAATTAGTGAATGAGTATAAAAGCGGGCTTACATCAGCTGCGCGTAAATATGTGACAAATTATAATGAATTAAAAGCGGCAGAAAAAGATGTGAAAGCGGTGCAGTCATTTATAAAGAAAGCTGAAACGGTAGCAATGGAAGCTGATTTGAAAAAGCGCTATGCAAAAATTCAAGGTGTCCAAAAGGCTTATTTAAGCTTATCCGCTAATCAGCAAAAGCTTGCTGGTGCAGATGAAACCTATAAAAATTTAATTGCTTCTTTAACAAATGATGAAATATATACCGATTTGACTGAATTAGATCAAGAGATTGCTATGCTTGCTGATGGTAATGCAGGTATAGAGGATATTAAAAAGCTAGAAGGAAAGTACAAAAATCTTTCAGCAGCGGAGCAAAAGAAAATTATCAATTATTCAATTTTAAAGCAAGCAATGGCAGATGTTAAAAAGGTGGAGGCTTTCATTACTCAATATAATAAAATGCAAGAAAACCCTGCAAAAAATATTCAAAATGTGATAAAAGCATTTAATGCGCTGACAGTACAGCAAGCAAATCTCGTTCCAAGTCAAATGCGGGATAATATCATTCAACAAGAAAAACAACAGCGTGAATCAAATGATGTGGCATTGGACTTAGTAAGTAAAATTGACAATTTAGTGAGCTCTGGCGAGTATATAACCAATTTAAAGGGTGAAGTTGGACAGTTGCGCAGTGAATATGAGGCACTATCAACAGTACAAAAAAGCTTAGTGAAAAATTATTCAAAGCTGACAAAAGCGGAAAATGATTTAGCAAAGGTCGCTGAAGTTCGTGCATTAGAGGAAGCTATTTTAAACGCCGATGACAAACAGGTTGCAAGAAAGGCTTGGCAAAATGCCTTTAATAAACTCTCTAATCAGTTAGAGAAATTATATCTAATAGAGTACCCTACAAGAATCGAATAATTATACAAATAGATAAAACCGTTATTTTGAAAAAGAAACATCAAAATAACGGTTTTCATATGGTTAACTACTATCTCTTAGATTAGTTACGCTAACATTGTCAGTAGAAATTACTTTTAATTTTTTAAAGTATGTGAATAAATAACATCCTATAATTACAATTAATCCTCCAATACCTTGTATCCATGTCAATTGTTCACCTAAAAACAAAAACGCTAGGATGGCGGTGAAAATTGGATTGAAATTCAAATAAATACCAGCTGCTGTGTTACCTAATTTTTGTATCCCAATATTCCAAAGGACAAGGCAAACAACTGTAGAGATAACACCTGTATATAAAATTGATAAAATAAAAGAATAATTGATGTTATAAATATGAAAATCAAAGATATTCATGGGTAGAAGAATAAGAAGTCCGAATAAACCTGAATATAAGGTACACATTAGAGGTGAAGTGGTTTTCATAGCCCACAAGCTGCATACGGAGTATAGCCCCCAAACACCTACAGCTAATACCATTTGTAAATCCCCAATATTATAATCCACTGTAAATAGTAGATGGATCTTTCCTTTGGACAGAACGATCAGGACTCCTAAAAGTGAAATAATCATAGATAAAACTTGTAGTATATTGATTTTTTCTTTTAAAAATAAATATGAAAAAATAGAAATCGAAATAGTATTTAAGGCTGAAATTAACCCAACATTTGTTGAGGTAGTTTGTTCTAATGCCGAAAATTGAAGCAGGTTAAATAAAGCAACACCTGAGATTCCCATCAAAATTAATGGTAAAACTGCATATGAGGAAGGAATTATTTTTTTGTCCTTCCACCAAACCATAGGCAGTAGGACAGCAATAGCAATAATCCACCTTAAGCTTGTCAATGTCAGCGGTGAAGCATGATCTACAAGAGATTTGCCAACTACAAAATTTCCTCCCCATAGCAAGCTTGTTAATAGCAACAATAACACATAAAAATTTGACATATCATTTAGCTCCTTTTTCCCTCTAACGTTGAAAAATAGAAGCCATTGTGCACAATGACATTTCCTATATGGATTTGTTAATTATTATATTGTTTTTATTGATTTTAAGGAATGCTGTTTTGTATAATTCTAAAAAAACGAAATAAAAGAAAATGAAATGTGTAATTTAGAAAATATAATTAATTTATAGTGTATTCTTAAGCTTGTTTTTAGAATAATCATAAAAGGAGAATTTACGTGTTATCATTTGTCAGCAAAATTTTAGATACAATCGATATACAAATTTTGGATATTTTGCAAAAGGAATCTCAAATAAGCAATGCCGAAATTGCAAGACGTGTTAATTTGTCCCCTCCAGCCACCCACACAAGAATTAAACGATTAGAGGGTGAAGGGTTTATTAATAGACAAGTGGCGATTTTAAATCAAGAGAAGCTTGGTTTTGATTTACTGTGCTATGTTTTTATCAGCACAAATATCCATCAAGCCGAACAATTAGATATTTTAGAAAATGCTTTAGAGGCAATGTCGGAAGTATTAGAATGTCATTGTTTAACAGGGGAATACGATTACCTTCTAAAAGTAGTGATAAGAGACAGAAAGGAGCTTGATGGCTTTATAAGAAAGCTAAATAAGCTTGGTATATCTAGAATTCAAACTAACTTATCGTTAAGAGAAATAAAAAATTCTACAGTTTTGCCTATAACTAACGTAGAGTTTGGAAAGTAGCTACAGGAAGATCCATTTTTTAAAAAGTGGTTTATCACACAAGTAACGGTAGAACATGTAAAAGCTTATCTACCGTTACTATTTTAATGTTATTTTTGTTATTCTTCAGCTGCAATTGACCGCAATTCCCCATTTGAATACACAAAGGATTTTCCGTTGATAGAGAAGGGCTGCGTTAAATCAAGACCTACACCTTCCGCAAACCTCGGAAAATTTTGAGCAAAATCAGGTGTATTCATACTTTCAACTGAGCTTTTACCATCAGTGAGACGAACTAAACTCATAAAAATGCTAACTAGTTTATTTGCTTCTTGACGTTCTTGCTGTGAGTAAGATTGATGGATACGCAATGATTCCAATTGTTCCGGAGTTAACCTTGTACCAGATGCACCAGGTGGACGATATAATTTAGGACTAAAATTGGAATTAAAGCCCCCGCCTGTTAGAGGTGTACCGTTTAGTGGCTTACCATTAACAGTACCGATATGATAGTAGACACCATTTGAAATAGTAATAGAATTTGTTTGGGTATTGACTAATTGAGTGGGAGGTGCGCCCTGGAAAATCGCATTACTAGATTGCACAAATTCAGCATGCTTTTTTCTGGAAAGCTCAATCTCTGTCTCCATGGAATCTACATCTTGACTCTTGATTTCAAACGGGGTGGCATTTTGATTCATTTGAAATGAAGAAACAGCTCCTAAATTTGCATATGGGTTTAGTGTAATTTTCATCTATCATTCCTCCTTTGTATTTACGGTTTCTATCGGTATGAGTTTATCTTTTTAAACAATTGTTTTGATACATAGAATGGAGTTTACCAGTTTTTTATTTGCAGCCAGACTCTTACTACAGCAAAGATACTTATAGTCTAGTGGATTATCGATATTTAATATTAAAAGAAAAATTGACGCATTTAGAAGAATTAGCACATAATCTATTATATTTTAGGAATTTTTAGAAAATATTGTTGAATAAATGTAAAAAGATAGTATAATGAAGGTGTAGTTACAATATTGGTTATAAATTCCATAAAGGATATAAATAACATATAAATAGGTGTAACTATAAAACATATGAAATGAGGAGATTTTATGATTAACATGATTCAATATTTGGAAAAAAATCCGTCGTTAGTATCTTTGTTAAAAGAAAAAAAGGCTTCTCTTGTTGGTGTTACAGAACTTGAACAAAAGGCAATTGTAGATTCCTTTGATGAAGATGTATGTTTAGAAAGTGGACTTTGGTACTAAACTCTATAAAAATTAATTGGCTCTGGCTTGCTATAAGTGTCTATTTAATTTTAGGAAGCTATTTGCTTTATGTTACTTATAGCACGCCTTATTTGGGAATAAAACTAAAAGAAGAGAATGGACAATGGGTAGTAATTGATCCAAACTTTAAAGAATGGGCAAATAAGCAAAAAATTTCAATAGGGGATATTATTTTAGAAGTTGATGGTAACAATATTGAGGAATTAAAAAATATTAAATTTAATCCTGTAATTAGAGTGGCTAAAGAATTAACACTGATGAAGCAAGATGGACAGTTAATTTATATAAATACAGACTCGTTTGACATCCCTGAACAGCTTTTAAATGTACTAATTATTCCAGCATGTTATTACTTATTAAGTTTAACTATCTCTCTCTACTTATATAAAAAACAAAAGAATAAGAGTCTAATAAATTTACTTATTTTATTTATTCTTACAGTCTCAATAGCTTATGCTAGTATTGGTGCATCTGGAAGGTTAGATAGTATTGGAACAATTGTGAATCGAAGTAGTATGATTCTTTGTCTTGTTCTCTTGATTCATTTTTTAAGAAATTATTTTTTGTACTTAAATTTAAAATGGTTATTTATTCACAATATTAGAATACTATATTCAATACCATTGATTGTAGTTTTTCTAAGTGTCTATAGTATTTTCCACCCATTTACTAGTCCTGTATTCTCTAATATTACTTTGTGGTTATTTTTTATTTTACTAATTTTGATACTTAGTATTTTAGGAAGCGGCTATTTAAAATATAAAACCCCTCAATTAAAAATTTTTTTATTAAGTATTATTATTCCATTTCTACCATTCCTTTTTCTATTTGCCATGCCTGAGATTATTTTTCATAAGCATATACTCACTGGTGAAGTATGCTCACTGTTTTTAATGCTCATCCCTTTCAGCTTTATCTTTACACAACTCACTGAACGTATATTTGATATGGAATACTACATTACACGCTTACGTCATTATTTTAATTTTTCCTTTGCCTTTACAATTTGGCTAATGATTGGTCTTTATTGGATTACTGATTTATCGATTTCAAGAATGACAGAAATCTTCTTTTTTACTTTTTTATCGTTAATTGCTCTTTTTTATATAAAAGAGAAGATTGATTATCGCAAGCGAAAAATTCTGTTTTCCACAAAGGGAGATTATATCCATCGATTGTATACGACTGTTGATAGTATAGGTAGAGTCGTGAAAATTGAGGATTTACTAGAAAGATTTGTTCAGGAAGTCTCCTTGCATCTGGAGATTCATCATGTTTATGTACTTACCTACGATTTTCACACACATGCTGTTACTTCAACGAGCAAATTAAAAGAATATACACAAAATCAAGTGGATGAAGTATTAATTGAGCAGCTACGGTTAGGAGATATTAAGAAAACGGCTCATTTTTACATTGCCTTTATTCATCAAGATGCCAACTTTAAGCGAATTCTAGTTGTTGATCATAATCAATCTATTTATTTAAAAGAAGAGGAATTACTATGGCTAGAGCTATTGCTTCTGTATTTAAATAATTTTATTGAAAATACGAAAATGGTTGAAGGTCTTTTAGAACAGTTAAAGCACATGAAAGCAGCGGATAAAAGTCAGATGCCATGGCTCAATAAATTACTTTGGCTGCGATTTGAAGAAGAAAAATATCAATTGGCACAAGAGTTACACGATACAAACCTACAAGAACAACTACATATCGCAAGGGAAATGGATGTGCTTGTCCGAACAAAGAATACGGTAGATATTCAAACAAAGCTTTCGAAGATTCATGAACATATGCTAGCTTCTTTGAATGATTTAAGAGGCTATTGTGAAAATTTAAAGCCTCCTTTATTAGATACATTGGGCCTAAATGCAGCCCTTGAGAAGCTTATTCAAAAAATTCATAAACGTGCTGAATTTGTTCTAGTTTATACCATTGATCGTCTTTATTTAGAGGATGAGCGTTTAAACTTAATGATTTATCGTCTTTTCCAAGAGCTATTGAATAATGCCTTGAAACATTCGTATGCTGATACTGTTGAAATTAACCTATTTGAAACAGAAGATGGATTTGAGATTAATTATGTTGATAATGGTGTTGGCTGTAAGATGGATGATATTATTCTTGCTGATTCCATGGGGATTAGGGGGATGCAGGAACGGGTACAGGCTTTTAATGGTCAGTTCTCGATTATTACGAATTTAGGGGAAGGCATGTCCATTCGAATCATGGTGAATGAGGGGAATACTTCCACTACTTATGGCTACGAGCCTTATAATAAAAGGCAAGCTTATATAGGATAATCTATGAATAGAAAGCAAAACATGAACCATTTTTATACCTTCTAATCTATTTGTATTGTGCAGAATTCACAGTACAAGCAAAGATTAGGAGGTTTTTGCTTTGAAATTGACAAGTTTTATGTTTATTTAGTAAAAGAAAGGAGATGTTAGTCTTGGAAAAAGAAGAAATGATACTAGACTTTACCTCACAACAAAATGATTTAAAGGAGCGAATTTCTCTACAAAATAATTTCTTAGTAAATCAAATTAGCCTTGTTGCTGGCGTAGATATTGCCTATTGGCATAAAAATAATAAAGAATATGGTGTTTGCTGTATACAAGTTTTTGATTTTAGTTCAAAAAAATTGATAGAGCAGGTTGCGTACATAAATGAAATTACCGTTCCTTATATTTCTGGGTTCTTGGCTTTTCGCGAACTGCCTCTTATTTTAGAAGCTGTGAAAAAGCTGAAAACTCATCCAAGCCTGTATATGTTTGATGGCAATGGTTATTTACATAAGCGTCATATGGGAATTGCCACACATGCTGCCTTCTACTTAAAGAAACCAACAATTGGCATAGCGAAGACATACTACAAAATTGAAAATATAGATTTCACGATGCCTAACAATATTGGGGGAGCGTTTACTAATATCGAAATTGATGGAGAGGTATATGGGCGTGCGCTTAGAAGTAGAAAGGATGTTAAGCCTATATTTGTGTCGTGTGGAAACTGGATTGATTTAGACACAGCCACGAACATAACGATGCATTTTATTGATAAAGATAGCCGTCTACCAATCCCTGTAAGATATGCAGATTTAGCCACTCATCAGGCAAGGAAATTGCATCAAGATGATGTGTAAACATGTCGATATATCTAAGAGATGCGAATTCACTTTTTTAGAATGTAGTATGAGGGGAATCTAAATTGAATACTCAAGCGAATAATTTATGGAAATGTATCATTGAAAAAAAAGGCAAGGATGCATTGAATCTTCAACCTGGCGCGACAGCTGAAGAATTTCAGCTAATTGAAAATACTTTAGGTGTTACACTTCCACAGGAAATGAAAAGTTTTTATAGCATTTATAATGGACAAGTATGGGATTTAGGGATAGAGCCTTTTGTTAGAAATTTAACACTTTCTCCTATTGCGGAAATTATTGATAATTGGATGTTCCTACAGGAGGAATTTGACCCAGATGATCTGCTTCCAGATATAGAGTATGGTGTTGGGGTTCAACCATTGCTTTGGCATGAAAAATGGATACCTATTGCAGAAAATGGTGGAGGCGATTATCTTTGTCTTGATACTGATCCAACAGAAGAAGGAGTGGTGGGACAGGTGTTGTATTTTTGGCATGATTGGGGAAGCCGAACAACCGATGCAAAGAGTCTTTTTGAATTTCTAGAAAAATGTTTACACGAAGAAAATGATTCGAGTTTTGAATAGGGAGGTAAACGACTATGATTAAGCTGACAATGGAAAAATTAAAGATTCATTTAGACCAACTATTTTCGCCTTTTTTAAATCCCCCAGCCTCAGAGGAAGAGATACAGAAGGTTGAAAAGGAGATGGCTATAAAATTTCCTGATGATATAAGAGCGCTCTATCTAATGCATAATGGAGAGACTGAAGACGGACCCGGTTTGTTCTTTGGATTGCCGTTTTTATCATTAAATGATGTTTTGCAGGAATGGCATGTATGGGAGCAGTTAGAAGAGGAGTTTGCAATGGAGGGGAGTTCTTATTCAGTCCCAACTGGATACATAAAAGAAAGGTATATTAATCGTTCATGGATACCTATTAGTAAAGATTTTGGCGGTAATAATATTGGCATCGATGTCGATCCAGATGAAAAAGGGCGAATAGGTCAGGTCATTAATTTTGGGCGTGATGAGGAAGTAAAATATGTCATAGCTACTCAATTATCGGATTTTCTAGAATTTATCACTGAAACCATTTTACAGGGGAATTATCAAATTGAACAAGAGGAAGACTATCTCTACTGGAATTATAATGACAGCACCCATTTTTTAGATGCACTGAAAAGCCTTGAATTGCCTGTTCTAAAACCTATATCTCATATTTCCAAAGCGGACACTAGTAAATGGACGCAAGATTTAGATTCTCTATGGAAAGAAATCATACAAGAGGATTATTCTAATCCAGAGAATTTTATTAAAAGTAAGCAGCTTTACTTAATTGGGAAAAAACTCACGCATATTAAACCGCTACAATTTTGTACAGAAGTAAAAGAATTAATTTTAACTAGCAATCAATTGACTGATATAACTCCTTTAAATAACATGCTTTCTCTAAAGAAACTCTATTTAATTAAGAATCCGTTAAGTGATTTAACGCCATTAGCGAACCTGGAGCATTTGCAAGAATTAAATATTAATTATACAAAGGTTTTCGATATAGCCCCATTAGCCAGTATGCCACGATTGAAAAATCTGGAAATGGATCAAACAGATATTTACGATTTTTCAATCCTTCAACAATGCCAGGCACTTGAATCCTTATCCGTTTCAATTGTAAATAAAGAACAATTAAAACAAATCGCTCAAATTAAGACTTTAAAACAATTAGACATTCATCAGCTGGAAAATATCGAAGAGGAGGATTTATTGCAGTTAGCGCACCTGAATAATTTGCAAATAATAACATTTGAAAAGTGTTATTTGAAAAATCTAGATTGTTTTTCATCCAATCATCAGCTGCGAGAAATCATTTTAAAGAATGCTGTACTTGAGGATGGTACAGTAATTGGAGCACTAAAAAATTTAAAAAGCTTAAAATTAGAAGGGTCAACAATTGAGAATCTTGAGGTTATTGCAAAATCTTCCTCGCTTAAAAAATTTACAGGATCATTCGAGCAATTTTATTACTTAAAAGACCTTTTTCATCAGGCCATTGACTTTTCTACTATTGTAGGTGGAATGACGGCTGAGGAGCAGAAAGTCTGGCATCAGTATTTAGATACTCATAGAGTCTAAAAGTCATTAGTAGCGTAAAAATCATAAAAATATTATTTTGTATTTGAAAATAGGAGAAAATACACTTTTTAGAAATATTCCGTAAAACGAAGGAAATTCCAAAATTATGACCGATATAATTGAATAGATGGATAGAGGAGGTAAAAAAATTGAATAAAAAATTATTTTTCACAGTAGCCGCTATTCCAGCAGCTCTTATTGTACCAACAGTGGCAGGTGCAGAGGAAGCAACAGTGACAGTGTTAGGACAAAATATGGTAAATGGTGTGTTAAAGGCTTCTATTGAGAATTTACCAGCCAATTCAATCGTGAAAGGTTACCAATGGTATTATGTTGAAAATGCCAATACAAATAAACCAATCTCTGGTGCAACTGCTGCATCTTTTACAGTACCAGTAGACGCAGCTGGAAAAACAATATTTGTAGAAGCCATTACAACGAACGATAGTAAATATAAAAGTGCACCACTAACAATAAATACACTGCAACTGGCAATTGCAAAGCCAACATTTGCAGTTTCTTCTAAATATGTTGTTCCTGGGGAAGTGTTAAAGGCCACAGCCGAAGTGACGGATGGTGCAGGTGCCAAATTACAAAGTAGTCAAATTACATATAGCTATCAATGGTTTTATAAAGTTGGTGAGTCCTTCACTATCATTGACGGGGCTACTAGCGGCACATATACAATTCCGAAAGATGCTATAGAAAAAAACATGCAAGACATTATGGTTAAGGTAAGAGCAAAAGTTGGTCCCGCGATTGTAGAATCAGATTTTTCTGATGTCATCACAGTATCAAATGAACCGACAAATTCAATGATTACTGAAATTAAAACATTGCTCAAAAATGACCATCAATACAATGTTTCAAGCCTGGAATTATTTAAGGGTGAAGTAACAGCGATGGACGCTAAGTATCAGGCATTAACAGCTCCTGCGAAGGCAAATGTGACAAATTACGATGTTTTAAAGAGAGCTGTTGCTGATGTGGAATTAATTAGTAAACTTGCTGAGAAAGTAGATAAAGTAAAAGAAGTTAGTGAGAAGGATTTGCAGAAGTATTTAAAAGAGATCGAGGAGTCTTACGATAAGCTGGATTTACTACAGCGAAGCTTGGATGTTAATGATAGTTTATATACTAGCATTAAAAGCCTTCTAAAAGATCCATCTGATATCGAGCAAATTAATGAGGTAAGAAGATTAAATCAAGCCATTGTAGGCTTATTAAAATACGAAAATGCTCTTGTTAAATATGTTCCTGCAAGTAAAGAAGCTTTACAAACGGCTGTAGAGGCAATCGAAAAGGATATAGCCAAACTAAAGCAAAATTACCGCTCTACAGTGCAAAATCAAGCTATTTTAAATGATGCGAAGTCCGATATAAAAAAGATTGAGCAATTTATCAAATCCTTTGAGAAATTATCACAAAATAATACGCCTAACAAGCAGGTAACTGTTGCGAAATCCATTCGATCCGCCTATGAAAAGCTAACATTTAAACAATTACAATTAGTGCCAACCAATTATGTGACAATTTTACTTGAAGCTGAAGACGCAGAAGATAATCAAATCCAAAAGCTGAATATAGATATAGCTGGTTATGTATATGGTGCTATCGATAGCTATCCGATTGATCCTTCTGTCCATTCTTGGCAGAGTCATGTTAACAATATAAATCGCATTATTAATGAATATAAGGGCTTAACGAAAAATTCTGCTGCTAAAATTATTGGGTATGAGGATATCCTAATCCTCCAGAAGGACTTTAAGGCAGCTGAAAAAGTAATTAAGGATATGGATGCTTATAAGAAGCTTAGTCAAACTACTGGTGTAGCGGAAAGTAAACTAAATTCAAATTATACTAGTATTTTGAAAGCCTATAATAAATTAACAAGTCTTCAACAATCACTTGTATATAATGCTGACGATTTTTTATTGAATACACCTAAGGTTACAGTTGACACAGGTGGTAAGGAACCTGCTGATAAGGCTGCAGCCGAAGCGTTAAAGGGTGATATTGCAAAGCTTGCTGATGTTTCAAAATATACATTTACACAATTTGAAACAGCTGTAAATGCTGCAACAGCAACCTATAAAAATTTATCTTCTACTGCACGTAAATATGTAACTAACTATTATTTATTAACAGCCGCTAGTAAGGATTTGTCTGGTGTGAAATCTTTCCATAAAAAGGTGCAAACAGCTAGAGAGGAAACGGATGCTACCAAGCAGGCTAAAAAAATCCAAACAGTTGAAACAGCATATGCAAAGCTGCCTGCAAATCAGCAGCACTTAGCAAAGCAACAATATGATGATTTACTGAATAATCGTATACCAGATGGCAACGCGCCTGATATCTCCAAGCTAAATAGTGAAATTGCAACAATTGTTACGAATGATATGTATACCGTTTCAATCGATAGAATTAATGAACTTTCAGCCCAATATAATAAGCTAAGTTCTAGTGATAAAAAGCGTATTACCAATTCCTCGATTTTAACTACTGCAGTTTCTGATGTGAAGAAAGTAGATTCCTTCATGAAGCAGTATGAAAAATCATTTAATAGCAATCCGACAACTGTTATAAAAGCTTATGCGAAACTTACTGCAAAACAAATGAGTTTAGTTAGCCCTGTCGTTAGACAAGCTATTCTAGATAAAGAAAAGGGACAGCAGCAATCTAATGATACAGCTTTAAATTTAATTGAAACGATTAATGGATTGCTTGAAAATGGTGAGTATATAGCTGATTTGGAGACGAAGGTAAAAGAAATCCGTGCGCAATATGATGCCCTTAGTGCCTCTGAGAAAAAAGTTGTGAAAAATTATTCGAAGCTAACTCAAGCAGAAAGCGACCTGAAAAAGGTAGCGGAGATTCATGCACTTTATGTTCCTGCTGGTGAAGGAAAAGAAGAAGCACGCAAAACTTGGCAAACAGCCTACGGTAAGCTCTCGAAAAAACTAGAAATTCTATATAACAATTTGTATAGCAGTGATGTGTAAGATTCCTTAATTCAATATTGTGTAAAACAAACCTCGAATATGTTTATTATTCGAGGTTTGTTTGTAGAGAAAAGCCTATCATATTCGCTACTATATTTGTCATAAGTGATAAATTTTAGGAGCTTATGCTGTTTAAAATTGGTGTTGTTGAACCAATTAAAACCGTGGCAAAAACTATCGAATTAGCATCTGAAATTGAGCAGGACATGGCGTTTATTCCTTAGATTTATGGTATCCTCACTGAATGAAAGCTATTATGAAGAGTCATATTCAAGATGTAGGCTTTTGGCTTTTTCGGAGGCAATGCCCTGCTGAGGAAAATGGTTCAGGTAAAGCTTTTATCTCGAATGCAGGTCTTTTTGAAATGTTGATATTGTAATATATGGCTTCATGGAATATTTTCAACGGTCATGACTTGAGAAACTACGCAGCTACTTTTAAGTTTACAGAATAAGCGCACACGCAGTAGCGGCACCACATTTAAGAAGAAGTGCATTGCTGTTGAACTTATGAATGTTGGGGTAAACTATTTACACGAGCGTATTATTCCAAAGGCGTGCGTGCATTACGACATTACAAATTCAAGAAGAACATCCCCAAATGTTGTATAGTCTCTTACCAGAATTTATCATGGGCGGATCTACAGATGTCAGATAGAATGTTCCAACTGTTCAGTGTACAATGGGATGTATGGCATTAGGGACACCGATTTATACGTGGCAGTTTTGTCTCACATGGCATTATGCCAATTGCACATAAGGAAATGTTGCAGGCTGCAAAAAATATGGCTTCCACTGCAATTGCTTGTATTCACAATCCAGTACTGATTGAAGAGGCTAAAAAGGAATGGGAAGAACGTCTGGATGGAGAGACTTTTGCATCCTTAAAAGCGTTAGAATAATAGTATAAATTTGGATAGAGCCTTCATAGGTGAACTATGAAGGCTCTGTTTTTTCAAAAATATGAGAGGAGCATATATCATGGTAACTGAACATACAAATTTACATCAACAGCTTGTCTCTAGCTGGGTCGAGGAGTTTCGTCCCTTTGCGAAAAATGGACATTGCGCAAACTATATTCCAGCACTTGCCGAAAAAGATCCACTTCAATTAGCTATTTCGATTGTTGGACCATCCCATAAAGAAATGAAGGCGGGGGACACTGCTGAACTATTTACCCTTCAAAGTGTGTCAAAAGTAGTTACATTTATTTTAGCGTGTATGGATCGCGGATTACCCTATGTTTTGGAACGAGTAGATGTTGAACCAACAGGTGATACCTTCAATTCTATTATTCGCTTAGAAAGCCATCATCCAGGGAAGCCTTTTAATCCCATGATTAATGCAGGGGCTATAACGGTATCCTCTATGCTTACTGGAAATTCACCACAGGAGAAAATGGGGAAAATCCTTTGTTTTTTAGAGCAAATGGTTGGTAAAAGGTTAAAGGTGAATGATGTGGTTTTTCGATCTGAATGGCAAACAGCTAATCGAAATCGATCTTTAGCATATTATTTAATGGATTCTGGTTTTTTAGATTGCTCTGTCGAGGAGGCATTAGAGGTATATTTAAAACAATGCGCCATTGAAGTAAATGTGTCAGATTTAGCGATGATTGGATTAGTGATTGCCAATGATGGCTACCATCCTCAATTAAAAACACAGCTTTTTCCAAAGCAGGTCGCGAAATTAGCAAAAGCCTTGATGGTTACTTGCGGTATGTATAATGCATCTGGAAAATTTGCTGCATTTATCGGGCTACCTGCTAAAAGTGGTGTTTCTGGCGCAATTCTGGCAGCTGTACCTAGTCATGCCAGCATGAATTCACCGTTTCCTGATGGCTGTGGTATTGGCATTTATGGACCAGCGATTGATCCAATCGGCAATAGTGTGGCAGGAGTAAAACTATTGAAGCAACTTGCAACTGAATGGAATATGAATATATTTTAAAGCCATACAAATGTCGTTATATGTAAATAACTTCAGCTAGTTCCATTTTTTGTTTATGGTATTTGGAAATAGCTTTAAAAGAAGCCCTGGATAGGATTACTTTTGTTAACTAACCAGGGCAGTTCATCTTAGCGTATCGGTTTAGTTCTTTTCATTTTATAGATGAATATGAGTAATAGAAACCAAATAGGTGTTAGCAGTAAGGCTGTACGTGTGGCCTCAGAAATAAACATAACTACTAATAAAAATGCGAAAAAGGCAAGTACTAAATAGTTCACAAACGGAGTGAAAGGTGCCTTGAAATTAGATGCCTCATGAAGTGCACGATTCTTTCGTTTATAAATGATATGGGAGATTAATATAATACTCCATACCCAAATAAAACAAATAGCACTAATAGTTGTTACAACGCTAAAGGCATTTTCAGGCATTAATTTACTTAATAAGGCACCAACGGATACTACAATGGCCGACACGATAAGCGCGTTACTTGGTACGCTATTTTTGTTCAGCTTGGCAAAGGATGCTGAAGCTTGTTTATTGCTGCCCAGATTATAAAGCATGCGGCTTGTAGAGAATAAACCACTATTTCCCGCAGACGCAGCTGATGTCAACACAACAAAATTAATAATACCTGCTGCAATAGGAATACCAGCTAACGTAAATACTTGAACGAAAGGACTGCTTGCGGCAGACATCTCATACCAAGGGTTAATACATAGGATGACAAATAATGCCCCTACGTAAAATAGTAAAATACGTAATGGGATTTTGTTGATGGCTGAAGGAATATTTTTCTTAGGATCAGCTGTTTCGGCAGCTGACACGCCAACTAATTCAACACCAACAAAAGCGAAAACAACCATTTGGAATGCCATTAAGAAACCATATACCCCGTTCGGGAACATTCCACCATGCGCCCAAAGGTTTTCCACTGACACAGTGCCTGAGCTTGTTTGAAAGCCTGTAAATAACATGATGATTCCAATAATAATGAGTGCAACAATAGTGATGACTTTGATGAGGGCAAACCAAAACTCTAATTCCCCAAATAATTTTACTGTTAATAAATTTAAGATTAATAGCAGAACTAAGCAGCCTATCGCTGGTATCCATTGTGGTATATCAAACCAATATTTCGTATAAACACCGACAGCAATAATGTCTGCCATGGCTGTCATAATCCAGCAAAACCAATATGTCCACCCAGTGACAAAGCCTGCCCAGGGTCCTATATATTCTGTTGCAAAATCAGTAAATGATGTGTAGCCAGCTTTTGATAATAATAGTTCACCTAATGCACGCATCACAAAAAATAGAGCGATGCCGACAATTAAATAGGCAAAGATAATGGCAGGTCCAGCGAGTGCAATGGCTTTCCCAGAACCTAAAAATAACCCTGTACCAATTGTCCCGCCAATGGCAATAAGCTGCACATGCCGATTTTTTAAATCTCGTTTTAATTGCTGTTGTTCCACGTTAATCCCCCTCAAAGATGTATAAAATTATGACTGGAAAATAAAAAAAGACTAGTCATGACACTAGTCTCATAAACGTCAGAATAACAAATACCATTTTTTGGATGTTAACGATAAGGTAAACATTCGGCTGGTATATCTTTCATGATGAAAGTTGATATTACTCCTCTGTCCTTTTGCCTGAGATAGTGAACCCTTCGGCGACGCAAATTGCGCTCTCTCCAGAACTGCTCCTGCTATAGTTTGATCCATAGCATTCATAGCTTATATTGTCGTGATGACATTATTTTAAGATATTATACATCCTATCAATGGTTGCATCATTATTCAAGTACAAATTTTAGCTATTTTCAGAAAAATAGAAGAATGCGATTTAGATAGGAAAATATATTATAAAAAATAGTATTTTTAGACATACAATTGTTTTCATAATTTTTGAAGAAATATTACGTGGGTCGATTAATAATGGAAGTGAGTGATTAAATAGGCAGTTCGAAACGCTTAAAATAAAGGGGAGAGTGATTAAATAGAGGTTCCAACTGATCAATCAAGCGATAAGAGTGATCAAAAAGAGGTTCCAACTGATCAATCAAGCGATAAGAGTGATCAAAAAGAGGTTCCAACTGATCAATTAAGCGGAAGGGTGATCAAAAAGAGAGTCCAACCGATCAATCAGGCGAGAAGGGTGATCAAAAAGAGTGTCCAACCGATCAATCAAGCGAGAAGAGTGATCAAAAAGAGGGTCCAACCGATCAATCAAGCGAGAAGAGTGATCAAAAAGAGGTCCCAACTGATCAATTAAGCGAGAAGAGTGATCAAAAAGAGAGCCCAACCGATCAATCAGGCGAGAAGAGTGATCAAGAATAGGCTCCAACCTATCAATAAAGGAGTAAGACATTCAATAATCTGGTGCAATTTCTTAATTTATAATAATCTGTTTATGAGGTGAGTATATGGAGCGAATAAAGAAGGCTGCCGAAATATTGGCGAAGGAGGGCGAGTACGAGACAGTTAAACTTATGCTATTAGATGTGCTGGCTGAAGAAAAAAATATCATAGCCCTACATAATTTAGCCGATTTATTGAAGGAAAGAGATGATTATGAGGAAGCATTATACTATGCCAAGCAGGCTGTTGCTATGGAGCCTAAAACTTATTATCCTTATGCATTAGTTGGCGAATTGACGATGCGTCTTGGGGACTTAGATAGTGCACAGCGATGGCTAGAGCAAGCCTACACTTTATTTGAGTCCCCTGTTGTCGCTAATAATTTAGCATGTATTTATAAACATCAACAAAAGTTCAACGAAGCGGCTACATATTTTATCCAATCCTATCAAACAGAGGATTACGCGCTGATGAGGGCTGTTGAATGTTTTGTGTTGGCTGGAGATACTGATAGTGCTTATAAATGGATTGATGTTATTAAGCAGGATCAGGAACGCTTTATTGGGGAAGTCGAGTTAGGGGAGTTGTATGCAAGCCTGGGTAACTATCAAGAGGCTTCTGAATGGTATGCAAAAGGCTATCAGCATTACGCACATACAGCTTATTGGATTTCAAATTATTTATGGGCACTCCATCAGCTTGGACATGAAAAGCAAATAAGAGATATTCGCACTGCTTTTCTGGGAACATTAACAACAGAATTAATGAAATTACCAGAGGATGCTGAGGAATATGAAATGACAAGCGAGGAAATGGAGGAAGAGGAGCTGAGGTTGCGGGCGGATATGGAGCGAGTGAGAAATGCTCATTTGCAGGCTAGCATCTCGAATGATGATGAGCTGTATATTGCATCTCGTTGCTTTACCTTTTTCTGTCCCATGCATGATCAAAGATTTGGTGAGCAAGAAATATGTGAGTAATTATATGTAAATAGATATAATAATAGTAGAAACTCTGAATTTTTTGTAAAAAGGAAACCATCTCATAGTTATTTGGGATGGTTTCTTTTTGTCGAAACGAGGCGGATTAGGTAAATATATTTAAATCTACTTCTCGATTGAGAAAGAAAGATGTCAATTATTATTTGCGCCTTATCGAATCTGCTACATGCTTATTTTTTTGTTTTTATTTTACCTGTCCAAGTACGGAAGCCACCTTGAAGCTGATAAATTTGGTTGTAGCCACGCTTTTTAAGAAACAATGCAGCACGTGAGCTACGGCCTGTATTTTGGCAGTATAAATATACTGGTAAATCTGGGCGAATTTCTTTATAACGTTGACGTAGTGTAGTTGAAGGAACATTACGAGCACCAAGGATATGGCCAGCATCAAATTCTTTCTGCTCTCGTACGTCGATAAGCTGAGCTTTACGATAGCCTTCAATAAATTGTTCTTGTGTTAGGTTTGTCACTGCTTTTTTTAGTCGCATTGCATTTATTCCGATATATGCAATTAGGACTACTAAAACAACACCGATTGTGATAAGTATGTCCAAGATTTTCTTACCCCTTTCTATCTTCTTTATTATTATAAAAGATGCGCTAGCGATAGTCCAATGAGTTTGATAAAATTAACTAGATTGTGGCTAGAATTAAGATAACTATATGCAATGGTATTCGTTGATGATAGTTAATCAAAGCTACAGAGCTAAATGAGTGTCACTATTTATGATAATTCGACATTGAATATTATGTCATATATTGATGCACTTTCGCTAAGATTAATTAAATAGTTGTAGGAGATGAAGATATGACAACTTGGTATTTTCTAAATTCAGGAAAATGTAGTCCTTCTTTTAATATGGCATTGGACGAGGCATTGCTTGATTGGCATAGTGAGGGATTGATTCCTCCCGTTATTCGGTTTTATGAGTGGGAGCCAGCAACTCTGTCCATTGGTTATTTTCAACAAGCAAAGCGAGATATTAATATAGAGGCAGTGCAGCAGCAAGGACTTGGCTTTGTTCGTCGTCCAACAGGGGGCAGAGCCGTTTTACATGAGCATGAGTTGACATATAGCGTCATCGTTACTGAAAGCTACCCGGATATGCCTGAATCAGTGACAGAGGCATATAGAGTGTTAAGTGAAGGCATACTGCAAGGTTTCCATAATCTAGGTATGGATGCTTATTTTAGTGTACCTGATACAGAAGAACAAAGAGCAGACTTAAAGAAACCAAAAAGCGCAGTTTGCTTTGATGCGCCAAGCTGGTATGAGCTTGTTGTAGAAGGTAAAAAAGTAGCAGGTAGTGCACAAACTCGTCAAAAAGGTGTTATTTTACAGCACGGAGCTATTTTACTTGATTTAGATCAAGAAAAATTATTGTCTGTCTTCAATTTTTCAAGTGAAGAGGCGAAGGACCGTATGCGTAGAAAGATGCCAGAGAAAGCGGTTGCTATCAATAACCTTGTTAAAGAACCAGTGACTATTGAACAATGTGTGACAGCTTTTAGAGATGGTTTTGCAAAATCGTTGCAAATTGATTTAAAACCATTTACACTTTCTGAGGAGCAATTAGAATATGTACATGCACTAGAAGAAAAAAAATATGCGTGTGACGATTGGAACTTCAAAAAGTAAAAAATGGTATAAGAAAAATATTTTTTTATCGTTCAAACCTTGTGATGCCAAGCAGTTCTGATTCTATTCGAAATTGCAAGAGTTGAATTAAAAAACTATATATAGTATCTTTTTTTAAGACATATACACAATATGTAGTGTTTAACGACACATGATATTGTGTATTTATTATGTGTAAGGCAGAAAATAAGGGAGGCAAAACGATGGTACTCACAAATCATCAACCCGAAGTAAACAAACAAATTGAACAGTTAAACAAAGATATCGAGCTATTTCCACAGGTTCACCCTGTAACACCTGATATGCATATTACGCATAAAGGCGTATCAAGGCTTGTCATGATTGATCGCTACTCGTTTAAGGATACGGAAAAGAAAACACTTAAA
This sequence comes from Lysinibacillus sp. GW821-FHT14F06, assembly GCF_058803665.1. Classification (NCBI taxonomy): domain Bacteria; kingdom Bacillati; phylum Bacillota; class Bacilli; order Caryophanales; family Bacillaceae; genus Lysinibacillus; species Lysinibacillus sp. GW821-FHT14F06. Next base: position 191,179 of record NZ_JBXAPF010000002.1, on the reverse strand, counting down.
GCTGGTGATTTCGTCGTATTAACAGTGAAGGCAGATCCAAAATTTCCTGCACGTGGTTTAGGGACAATTCAGAAGTTGGACATGGCTACAAAAACAGCAGATATTTTGATTGAGGAAGACTATCGTAGCGCTTTAGATAATCCAAAAGAGCAAGAAACAGGTGTGATTACGCGTTCAATTGACGTGCTAGAAAAGCCTCTTGAAATATTTTATGAACAAATCGCAAAACGAAATGCAACAGGGCTTGCTGCTGTTGAGAAATCACCAGAAAAACGCCAAGAATGGTTCGAGAAGTTTTATGAGCAGTTAGTATCATTAAAATTCATTCCAGCTGGACGAGTTATTTACGGAGCAGGTTCTGAAACAGATGTAACCTTCTTCAACTGTTATGTAATGCCATTTGTAGCGGATTCACGTGAAGGAATAAGTGATCATCGTAAGCAAGTAATGGAAATTATGAGCCGCGGTGGTGGTGTTGGGACAAATGGTTCGACATTGCGTCCACGAAACACACTAGCACGTGGTGTAAATGGTAAATCATCTGGCTCTGTATCATGGTTAGATGATATTGCGAAGCTGACTCATCTTGTCGAACAAGGTGGTAGCCGCAGAGGTAAGCATAATCTAGGTGCTTCTGCGTAAACAAACCTCGTGAATTGCTGGGAACTCTTTAACGGAAATATTGTCACTTTAATCGAGGTGGGAATTATGGATGTTTATGATGCGAAACAGCCACAAACTTGTTTAATATGTGGTTTTACAATAGATCATAATAAACAAGGAAGGTTTACGTCTCATTTGAAAAATGAGCATAACTTAACATTAGATAATTATTTAATATCTTATTTTTATCCTATAGAAATGGTGACTTGCCAATATATTTTATGTCATAAAAAGGTTAAATTGAGGCGGGGCATTCCCAATAAATTTTGTAGTAGAAGCTGTCGAGGAAAAGGTGAGCCTTTAACTTGTGTAATTTGTGGAAGACTATTCGATGAAAAACATCGCCAGACAAAAACGTGTAGTAGAGAATGTGCGAGTAAGCTTCGTTCACAAAATACAGGAAAGTGGCATAATGAAATGCCAGATGAACAAAAGAAGGTTCATTTTAAAAATATCATTTCAAAAACAGCAAACACTAGAAAAATAAATGGAACTCCTTCATGGAATAGCGGTAAGACAGGGGTTTATAGTAAAGAAACAATTGAAAAGATTCGTCAAGCTGCATTAAAACAAATAGAGAGGGAAACATTTAGAAAAACTAGTATTGAAAGAGCTATAGAGCATTTCTTAGTTGAACAATCAATCCCCTATAAATATTCCTTTATATTTGAAGGTGCACAATTTGATTTTTTACTACTAGGGACAAATATTCTAATTGAATGTGATGGTGATTTCTGGCATGGCAATCCGAAATTTTATTCCTCCTTTTATAAGGTTCAAAAGAGGATAAAAGCCAGGGATATCGAAAAAAATCAAATTGCAGCAGCTAATGGATACACTTTACTCCGTTTTTGGGAAGATGAGATAAAAAATGATTTTGAAAATGTTAAAAAGCGCATTCTAAATGCACTGTTAGCTACAACGTAACTGGAAACGGTAAGCGTGAACGCTTAAAAATAACAGTGGGATAAAGACAATCAGCAGCCAAGCCTCTTTTAAGGGGAAGGTTCAACGACCATCGAAAGCACGCTATGTTAGCGGAAGTGAGTAGAGTAGGGGTGAAGCCACTCCGAAGTGCGAGGACATCTAATAAGATGTAAGATATGGTCTCAACTTCTATGGTGACATAGAGAGTGGGTGTAGCGAACCCGCGTAAGGAATCGGCACAAATGATTATGCTGGCAGATTGGCATCCTGATATCGTGGAATTTATTATTTCAAAAATGCAAAATCCACGTATTCTACGATACCTAATCGAAAATACAACGGATGAAACAATCATTCGACTAGCAAAAGAAAAATTAAACTTTAAGCCTCTTTCTTTCCAAGAAGAAGCTATGTACCAAGGCATTGTCAATTATAAAAGTATCGAGGGATTAGGCGGTTTTGATACAGCAATTATCCGTGACGCGGAAAATAAATTGCGTGATGGTGGTACCTATACTGTTCATAATCCAGAGTTTTTAACAGGTGCAAATATTTCTGTTACATTAACAAAAGAATTTATGGAAGCTGTTGAAAATGATGCTGACTTCGAGCTTCGTTTCCCAGCAGTTGAAGAATATTCTAAAGAAGAAATGAACGTTTACAACACGGAATGGCATAAAGTTGGTGATGTTCGTGAATGGGAGAAAATGGGCTATAAAGTACGCACATACCGCACAATTAAAGCAAAAGAATTGTGGAATTTAATTAACGTATGTGCAACATACTCTGCAGAGCCAGGTATTTTCTTCATCGACAACGCAAACGATATGACCAATGCGAAGGCATATGGTCAAAGTGTTGTAGCGACAAACCCATGTGGGGAACAACCACTTGCACCATATTCTGTGTGTAACTTAGCAGCTGTGAATTTAGCGCAGTTTGCGAATAAAGAAAATCAAACTGTGGATTATGAAGCACTACGTGAAACAGTTCGTGTAGGCGTTCGTATGCAGGATAATGTTATTGATGCAACACCTTACTTCTTAGAGGAAAACCGTGTACAAGCTCTTGGTGAGCGTCGTGTTGGTTTAGGTGTTATGGGCTTAGCCGATCTACTTATTTATTGTGAGAAAGAATATGGCTCAGCGTCAGGTAATGAGCTAGTAGATGAAATCTTTAAAACAATTGCTGAAACGGCGTATGAGGCATCTACTGAGCTTGCAAAAGAACGTGGTAGCTTCCCATTCCTAGTAGGTGCTACAGACGAAGAAACAGCTCGTTTACGTAAAGCCTTCACAGAGACAGGCTTTATGCAGAAAATGCCTGCTCACATCAAGGAGCAAATTTTGGCGACTGGTATCCGCAACTCGCATTTATTAACAGTTGCGCCAACTGGTTCAACAGGAACAATGGTAGGGGTAGCAACTGGTCTTGAGCCATACTTCTCATTTACTTACTACCGTTCTGGTCGTCTAGGTAAATTCATTGAGGTAAAAGCTGAAATTGTAAAAGAATATTTAGATCGTCACCCAGAAGTAAATGAGCAAGAGCTTCCTGAATGGTTTGTCACAGCGATGGAGCTAAAACCAGAAGCACATGCTGATGTACAGTGTATTATTCAAAAATGGATTGATTCATCTATCTCTAAAACAGTAAACGCACCAAAAGGCTATACAGTACAACAAGTAGAAAAAGTATACGAGCGACTGTATAAAGGCGGCGCTAAAGGTGGTACGGTCTATGTGGATGGCAGCCGTGACTCACAAGTGCTTACGCTAAAAGCTGAAGAAAATGATATGGATCAGCTATCATTTGAAGAAGAATTAGTAGAAGAACATACAAAACGTCCAGTCGTATTAGTAGATACAATCCAAGCGTTAGAGTCTACAACAGTTATTGGCTCAGACGTAGGGAATACATGTCCAGTATGTCGTAAAGGAACAGTCGAAGAAATGGGTGGCTGTAATACATGTACAAACTGTGGCGCACAGTTAAAATGTGGTCTATAAGATCATAAAAGTGTCAAGCTGTTGTAGATTTGAAATAAAGTTATAAAAAAGATGTACCGTTTTTAATAAAGTTACATCGTTTCACCCCTTTGAATATGATTATCAAAGGGGTGTTTTAATTGGAAAATAAATCTATGGTTAAAAATAAAGATTAAGCATTCATAAAAAGTTTGATTAAAAATCCTGTGTTAATTCGCAGGATTTTTTTGTTCCGCAATTAAGGAGGATTTTGGAAGAACGCATCGAAAGAAAATTGGTATTTGTGATATGAGAGGGTTCACGAATTCAGTTTAATGGAAGGTCTTGACATCAATTTAATTTGGTTTACAATTGAGTAAACACTCAAATTTTTAGACAATTAGAGGTGGATTTATTGATTTCAAAAAAGGATAAGATTGTACAAACAGCATTGAAGCTTTTTACAGAACAGGGATTTAAAGCAACAACAACAAAAGAGATCGCCTTAAAGAGTGATGTAGCAGAAAGTCTTATTTTCTACTATTTTAAAGATAAAACTGAACTACTTAATCATCTAATTCAAGAGTTCTCATTTATAGGGTCAATGTGCAAGGAAATGAAGGGAATATCTGAAATGGATCCTATTCCCGCTTTAATTCAATTAGGACATCTATATTCCGATTTTTTATATCAGAATAAAAATTTCTTGTCATTTATTTGGTCCCCTGAAATGATACAGAACAAAGATGTAAATGCGAAGGTTATTGACCTTATTCATACAATGTCTCAAGAAATCAACATCCATCTGGCAAGGGCTGTTTCTGCTTCTATTGAAAAAGAGACAATTGAATTGGCAGCTTCAATGTTTTTTTCAACCTTATTAACCCATTTTTTAGTTGGAGAAAGAGCATCTGATGAATTTCCTCTTGAAAATGATAACTATATTAAGAATTTAGTAACTCTGGTTTTAAAAGGACTTGATATTTCTAATTAAATATACCTTTATTTTTTTGAACTTTATTGAGTATTTACAAACAATAAGCCTGTATCTATGATTACTTGGTAATCTAAGATACAGGTTTTGTATTTCAGCAATAATTATATGGATGCTTTTCGAAATATTTAAATTAAACACCGATTAGTAAAGAATCTTTGGTAAAAATAAATATTTTTTTAAAATTGAACCTAATATAAATTGATAATCGTCTAATAGCAGAATTTGAAGTAGTTAAAAGGGAGGGTAGGTAGATTGGACAGAGAAGAAAAAGACTTCATATTAGAAAAGATAATGATTGAATATGGTAATGAGTTGGTACGATTGGCATTTTCATATGTGAAAGATACAGAGATAGCCAAGGATATGGTTCAAAATACGTTTATCAAATGCTACAAAAACCTTGATTCGTTTCGATTTGACGCACAAATAAAAACATGGCTCTACCGTATAACAATAAACGAATGTAAAGATTATTTAAAAAGTTGGAATTATAAAATGGTGCAGGTAAAAAGTTTTATAAATGAAACAGCAAAGTCAATATTACCATCAACAGAAAAAACAGTTATCGATAAATACAATAATGAAGAAATAAAAGATACTATCTTTTCTCTTCCAAAAGTGTATCGGGAAGTGGTTTATCTATACTACTATGACTCATTAAACACAGAGGAAATTGCCATAGTTTTGGATACTTCAGTTAATACTGTGAAAACTAGATTAAGAAGAGCAAAACAAAGATTAGAGTCGATGATAAAGGAGGCAGAACTTAATGGAAGATAAACGATTAAGAGATAAATTATATAATATGTCTGAACAAGAGCTAAGATTCACGAAAGAAGACCGTAATGAAGTATTTGAACAAATTCATAAACTGGAGAAGAATAATAATACGCAAAAGAAATCTCTTGTGTCTTCTTCAAAAAAATTCGCTCCACTGACAGTTTCTTTATTAGTAGTTGGCTTGTGTATATTTTTGTTTATGCCATCAATTCTTTCTGGAAGCTTTAATGAAAAATCTAACACAAATATTGCAAGTGAACCAATAGTTAAGGAAGCTGAATTTTTAACCACTTTAATTACGGTGAAGTCGAAAGAGATGGATAATCGAATATATCTTAATCTTTTACTTACTTATAATAAAGATAAAAAGATGATGAAAGTTGTATCGCTCCCTAATGATACGTATGTACAGGTGGCGGATAACAATGAGGGAACTCCATTGTACGATAAATTGCTATTTGCTTATAGTTTTGGCGGTGCTGAAAATGTAAGAACAGCTGTTTCAAAACTATTAAATTTACCAATTGATTATTATGCAGTGATCGATTTAGAGACTATTTCAACGCTAATTGATTCCGTGAATGGGATAGATTACGACTTGCCAGAAGATATTCGAGTAAGAGCGATATCACAAGTGGCATTTGACTTCAAAAAGGGCACAAATCATTTGAATGGAGAACAGATTGTGTCATTAATGATGGCTGCTACAGTTGGAGAGGGAATCAGCTTAGATGAAGAAGATCTATTAAATCTAATGAATGCGGTTTTGAATAAAACAGAAAACAAAATTCCACCAACACAATCAAAAGAACTGTTTACTCAAATAGAAGCCAATATATCGCTTGATTCGTTGTTAGAGAATCAAATAAATATTAATTCTATAAAATCAGTTTCTTTAAGTGATGGAATGATATCAGACGCAATAATAATAAATAGTTCTGAAGGTAAACACATATATAGGTTTGAGCAAGATTTTTTAAATTCTGTTTCAGAAGAATTGACGACATTTGACTAAATAGAAATTGTTTTATTGAAATACTTGTGGATGTAATTTTATACTTTAGAGAAGAAAAGGTGCGTTAATGGAGTATAGATTAACGCACTTTTATCATTGTATTTGGTTATTTTTTACATGTGTTATATAATTACAGATAGGAATATTTAACTTTGAGTATTTCTAAAGAATTATTTTGGGAGGGGAAAATTTGTTATATTTAGCTTTATTAATTGGTATCGTTTTAATTGTAATGACAGATAAACTTACGCAAGCTTTTAAATTATCAAGCATTTGGGGGATGATTGGTCAAATTTGTGCATCACTTGTAATTATAATGGTCGGCAAACTTGAGGTTAGTCATATTAATCTAGGTAGTCACTTTGAATTAGGATATTTGACGATTCCATTTACTTTATTATTACTTGTAGGTTTTACAAATGTAATGAATATAGAAAAAGCGCAAAATCCTTCAATATTGCTGTTGCCATTCGTTTCTTTAGTTTGTTTCTCAATGTCTGCTTTCGTCATAGGCCATTCATTTGTTTTAATAACGGGGATTTGTGCGAGTTTAACGATTATATTTATTCTGCTATACGGCTATTTTTCAGGTAAAGCATTTGTAGGAAGAACTCTTACTACGTCAATAGGCTTCGTAATAGCAGTACTTTCAATATCCCTTATTAAAATATCTATTATAACAATTTATATTCCGATATTTACTTTAGCAATACCATTCACTTTATATTATTTTATTAAAGATAAATTTACGAGTATACAATCAATTACAGATAGCACTTTAACAGCTATTTTATTTGGTGTAGTAATGTTCATAGTTCCTTTTCATATAATGTGGTATCTCGTTGTTGGGTTAACGATTATTTTGGTTATCACGCAATTTTCACGTAAATATCGTATTATATAGAAATTAATGTTCAAAAGTTATTAATTCTAGAAAGAGGAAGAAAGTGAAGTTTTATATTGCATCGGTTTTAGTAATAAGGATGACGTTGGATATGTTAGTGAGAAATTAAAAAATAAAGGCTACGTACACACATATGATTGGACAAAAAATGATAAGGCTTCGACGTATAAAGACTTAAGAAGAATAGGTCAACATGAGAAAAATGCTATTATGGAAGCCGATTTTTTAGTTGTATTATTACCTGCGAGAAAGGGAAGCCATATAGAATTTGGGATAGCTCTTGGACAAGGCAAAAAATATATCTTTACTCACCGAATGAGGAAGTAAATAATTTTGAAACTACAAGCCCATTTTATCATTTACCTGAAGTTGAGATAGTTATTGGAAACATAGATGATTTAATAGAAATATTAATATCAAAGTAATTTACTTATTGAGTTATAGGAATAAGGAATGAAAAATAATCAATCTACTTTTATTAAAAACAGTTATTAGGAATACAAGAAAGTTGTCATTTAATCTTTATCCAAAACGACAGCTTTTTATTATCCACTTAAATCAAGTATTTAAATCAAACTTTTATTCCGAAACTCTTACCATTAGAACGAATAGGCATTCATTTATTCTCATCAGCAAATGTTGTGAATTTTGAAGGAGTTTACTTCAAGATGTGGAAATAAATAAAGTCTGATAAAAAGATCCTACTTTGTGAAGTTGAACTAATAAATCCTCCGTAAATTTAAGGCCTTGTTAAGATTTCTCATACATCAAACTATTTATAAAACAATGTTTAAAGGAGAGAGAAACATGAGTGTAGAAATTTTTAATGGAGATCGTTCTGAAGAAAGTGTTCAATTTGAAAAATTGTTAATTTCCCAAAGTAATAAAATAAGTTTTTCTAGTATTGAAAATACCAAACAGTTCATAAAGCAAAGGGGAATTGAAAATATTCAGCCTTATGTGATTGGGGAAGATGTTAAATTAATAAGTGATGTGAAGGAGCTAACCTACGAGGGTATGCAGGTCTTCACTTTAAATGACCAAAAGTCTTTGAACCAAAAAGTTATTCTTTATATACATGGTGGTGCTTGGACAAATCAACCTTTACATTTGCACTGGATGCTCATGGATAAAATGGCACAATCGTTAAATGCGAAAATTATTGCGCCCATTTATCCTAAAGTACCACATTTTAGCTATAAAGATACCTACCCAAAAATGCTAAACTTATATAAAAAAATTCTTGGAACTGTTGAAAGCTTCGATCAATTGACCATCATAGGAGATTCAGCAGGCGGAAATATAGCACTTGGACTGGTTCAACTTTTGAAGAGGAACGATCTACCACAACCAAAAGATATTATTTTACTATCTGCATGTGTTGATATGGGTTTAGAAAATCCTCTTATACCTGAGTATGAGGAAAAGGATCCGATGCTGGCAAGTGAGGGAATGGAAGTCATTACAAAGATTTGGGCAGCTGATAAACATTTAAAGGACCCGTTGATTAGTCCAATCTATGGTGACTTTAAAGGACTTGGGAAGATGACTCATTTTATTGGAACACATGAAAGTTTATATCCAGATGCAATAAAATTTGATGAACAACTAAGAGAACAAGGAATTGAAATCACTACCTTTGTTTATCCTAAAATGAATCATGTGTTTGTTGCAATGCCTATCCCTGAAGCCATGGATGCTCAGCAGAAAATTATTAATATTATTAGTGAATAAGTGTTGAAATAGGGTAATGCTATATGTTCATTATTCAATTTAAAGAGACTTTAAATAAGCAAGGATCACAAAAATCATCAAACTTTTTTATAACAATTAAGTATAGAAAAAGCGTGTTTTGGATCAATTCAAAACACGCTTTTTCTCTTTTAACAAGATTTATTAAATTCATTTCAGACTTTCATCATAATGCGGATAGGGACCATTTAGTAATTGAACCAGTTATCCTCGGAAAATGACCAGTCGTCGAAAATTTATTTACATTGTTAAAGGAAAAATTTATAGTGAAGGCGTTAGAAGGGACTGTGATGATATTGAAAGTAGAAATTTCTGTTGACCCTAAATGTATAGAGCCAAAGGTCACAATTCATACAGCAGAGATGACAGTTGAAATTGAGCATCTAATGCATTGTATTGCTTCAGCTGGAATCCATACTTTATCGGTGTTATCAGATAGAGGTGTTGAGTTTATCGATTGTCAGGATATCATCCGCATTTATACGGAACAGAAGAAGGTCTTCGTTCAAACTTTAAAGGGAATCTATACGGTACGTTTGCGCTTGTATGAGCTGGAGGAACGGTTAAATTCGCAGATATTTGTACGAATCTCAAATGCTGAAATTGTCAATCGACATATGATTAAACGCATGGATATTAGCAAAACTGGAACAATTGGTGTTGAACTAGTAGGAAGTATCAACACATATGCTTCTAGGCGTTACGTCACAAAAATCAAAAAGCAGTTAGGATTATGAGGTGAAAATGTGAATAAAGACATACTGACACGTATTGTAGGAGGATTTGGAATCGGTGTTTTCCTTGGACAATTTGTACAATTTTTTGTAGCAATGGGGATAGAACAAGGGGGCTATGCTTGGGTTGTTCCAGAATTTCAAGCATTTTTTCCGAGTGAAGCAATGGCCATTATCGCACAGATTTTGTTGACGGGTTTGATTGGCATTACATTTGCTTTAGCTGCACAGTTTTTTGAAATAGCCAGATGGGGGATGTTAAAGCAATATATCGTGCATTTTGCTGTAACGGCAATTGTTTGGATACCAATTGTCATGACGTTATGGATGCCGAAAACGATGGCAAATGTGTTCTCCTTACTCGCAAGTTTTTTAGGAACATATGTTATGACATGGCTATTGCAATATAAATTTTCAAAGCGTGATATTGAACAAATCAATGCGATGTTAAAAAAGGAGGGTGAGTTGCATGACAATTGAAATAAAGGAACTAACGAAATGTTACCACGAAAAAGTAGTAGTGGATCAGTTATCATTCAGCATAAAGCAGGGTGAGTTTTTTGCACTTCTTGGTCAAAATGCAGCAGGCAAAACGTCCACAATTAAAATGCTTTGTGGACTTCTGCTGCCAACAGATGGTGATGCTCTGTTGGATGGAAAAAGTATCGTTCACCATCAGGTTGCGGCAAAAATGATTATGAATATTTCTCCACAGGAATCAGCAGTTGCACCAAATTTAACAGTAATTGAAAATTTACTATTTTTAGGTCGAATTTATGGTTGCTCCAAAACACAGGCAAGGGAACGGGCGAACGCAAATATGGAGTTGTTTGCCCTCTCACAACGTCAGAACGACAAGGCCAAAACACTATCAGGTGGATTTATGCGTCGATTAAGCATTGCAATGGCTATGATGTCAAAACCTAAAATACTTTTTCTCGACGAACCTACATTAGGGCTGGATGTACGTGCGCGCCGTGATTTATGGAAAATACTAAGTGGATTAAAGGGACAGGTAACGATTGTTTTAACAACTCATTATTTAGAAGAGGTTGAGATGCTTGCAGATCGTGTAGGCATCATGCATCATGGAAGGCTATGTGCACTTGGCACAATTCAACAATTGATGCATGAAACAAAACAATCATCCCTGGAAGAAATATTTTTAGCATATACAGAGGAGGGTTTATGTTGAGGGCTAATGTGTTTGCGACAAGAAATCATAAGGAAATCGTTCGTGATCCAGTAACACTGTTAATTGGCTTAGGCTTACCAATTCTGCTTATGAGCTTATTTTCAGTCATGCAAAAAAATATGCCATTTGCCTTTTATGAAATTAGTAATCTAACTCCAGGTGTTATTGTTTTTAGTTTTTCCTTTCTTACTCTTTTTTCAGGAATGCTACTTGGGAAGGATAGAAGCTCCTCCTTTTTAATGCGTATCTTTGCCTCTCCTATGTCAGCAGGAGATTATATTCTAGGCTATGTTCTGCCTTTGTTACCAATTGCATTTTTACAAATTATATTGTGTTTGCTTACTGCCATGTTTTTAGGGCTGCCAATGAATCTCTCTATACTATGGGTGGTAGGGGTACTTATGGTTATTTCCTTACTTTATATAGGATTAGGCTTATTATTTGGGACAATTTTTACGGATAAGCAGGTTGGTGGTATCTTTGCGATATTTGTGAATGTATCAACATGGTTTAGCGGAACTTGGTTTGAGCCTGATATGATTGGTGGTACTTTTCAATCAATTGCGCAATTTTTACCGTTTGTTCATGCCGTGAATGCAGCACGTGCAGTTCAAAGCACAAGCTATACAGATGCTTTCATACCACTCGTTATTGTCATAGGTTATACAATCGTGATATTTATAATTGCTATCCTACTATTCAAACGTAAGATGCGAGGCTAATAAATAAAAAGGGCAGCTCAAACTAGATCGTTCTCCAGTTTGAGCTGTCCTTTATTTTAGTCATGATTTAGTGTTGCTGCAATTTCTGGCTGTTTTTCCACTTGCAGCAGCATATTAAAGGAAGCAATTGCTACTTCCACTTGATCGTCCTTTGGCTCACGAGTTGTTAGTAATTGAAGCCATAGGCCAGGATAGCCAAGGAAGCGTAACACAGGGAGGTTACGGCATGCATTTGTAGCTTGGAGTACCTCGAATGAAATACCAAGCACAACAGGAATTAATAAAATACGGTCGACAATACGTAACCATAGTGGATCAGTGGGCACGAAGAAATATAAAAACATGCCGACAAAGACTGTGAACAGCATAAAACTACTACCACAACGATAATGTAAGCGGGATTGAGCTTGTACATTTTTCACTGTTATCTCCATACCAGCTTCATAGCAGTTTATTACCTTATGTTCTGCACCATGATATTGGAATACTCGTTTAATAATAGGAGTTAACGATATAAAATATAAATAAGTTAATAGTAAAAGTAGCTTAATGCCACTTTCAAGTAGAATTTGTCCAGTTTTACCCTCAATCCATTTTGAGAAAAAGTCCGCTATAAATACAGGAATTAATGTGAAGGCGAATTTTCCAAATAAAAAGGAAAGTATTCCAACAACGGCAACGCCTAAAATCATTTGCAGCTTAGAGCCTTCCTCCTTATGCTCCTCTTCTTCACCAGGTGTAACGTCGTAACGATCGCCTGAAAATTGCATATGACGAGAGCCTAGTCCGGCTGATTCAATCAGCGCCACAACGCCGCGTACAAATGGAACTTTTTTTAATTTTTGTAAAACAGGTTTTTGAACTTTTTTATAATGATAATAATCAATGGAATCATCGTTACGGCGAATGGCTGTAATCGTATGTTCCTTTCCTCCGAACATTACACCTTCTAATTGTGCTTGTCCCCCGTATACAGGTGAATTGCTCAAAGCCAACACCACTCTCTATATATATTTCAACTGTACCATTGTACTAAATTTAAAGAAAAACCTCTAGAGTTACGCATAGTAAAATTTCTATATGGCTACACTATTCGTACAATTAAGGAAATGATGAACAATTAAAAAATCAATCAAGCATACTAAATAAGGAGGATTTTACTTGAAAATAGCTAGTATCACTTCCCTTGTCAGTGCCCTTGTTTTAGCATTTTGCTTAAAGGGCTTACATTACTTTCATCTTATTAAATGGAGTCCAGTAGGTTTTTATAAGAAGTGGGGGCTTTTTGAGGATAGCTCAAAACTCTTTCATTGGAGTTTTCTGATTTTATGTCTATTTATCATAGGCTTTTTATTATTTATAATGTTGAGGTATGTCTATATTATTCCTGCTGTTCTATCTTCATTTTTGCTTGGTCTATTTGTGACGATTACATTAGAATGGGTCGTTCTTGATTTGCCTATGCAGCTTTCCTCCTTTAAAAAATTATCGATTCCCTTTATGGTGGTCGTTATTTGTCTTTTGCGTTTCTTGCTTGAAACAGCAAATTTTCATCAGAAAGAACATACAGCTCAAAAAGGAAATTAGTTGCTGTATACGTCGTGTATGATAAAATAAATGGCAAGTACATAGAAAGAGGCGAAGATGCGTGAAGTTATTATGTTTGAATGGACCTAACTTAAATCGACTGGGTAAACGAGAGCCCCATATTTATGGACATGAAACATTAGATGATGTGAAAGATAATGTTCAGAATCTTGCGGCGTCTCTTGGTGCTACTGTCGATTTTCGTCAATCTAATCATGAAGGAGTACTGATTGATTGGTTGCAAGAAGCAGAGGACGAAAAATATAGTGGAATTATCTTTAATCCTGGAGCATATACCCATACAAGCATCGCGTTACACGACGCCATTGCCGGAATTACTGTGCCAGTTATCGAAGTACATATTTCAAATATCCACAAACGCGAGGCTTTCCGTCATCATTCTTATCTTGCTCCGGCATGCCTTGGCCAGATTTGTGGTCTAGGTACGAAAGGCTATGAACTGGCACTACGCACATTTATTGAGAGGGAGAATTGATTATGTTGAAATTGCAAAAGCTACGTAAGGCACTTCAAGAACAAAACATCGATGGCATTTTAATTACAAACGGGTACAACCGTCGTTATATGACTGGTTTTACAGGTACAGCGGGCGTAGCGATTGTGTCTCAAAATGATGCTGTGTTTATCACAGATTTCCGTTATACAGAGCAAGCGGCTGCACAAGTACAGGATTTCCGAATTGTAAAGCATGAGGCAACAATTATTGAAGAAATTGCAACGCAAGTAACAAACATGGGTATTAAATTATTGGGCTTTGAGAAAGATGCTGTCAGCTATGGCACATATGAACTGTATAAAAGTAAGGTTCAAGCTGATTTAGTGCCGATTTCTGGGCTAATTGAAAAAATTCGCTTGATTAAGACGGAACAAGAGATTAATATTATTAAGGTTGCGTGTGAAATTGCTGATCACGCATTTACACATATTTTAGACTTCATCAAGCCTGGTAAAACAGAGCTTGAGGTTTCGAATGAATTAGAATTTTTCATGCGTAAACAAGGAGCAACCCAGTCCTCATTTGATACTATTGTTGCATCTGGTCTTCGTTCAGCATTACCTCATGGCGTTGCAACGAATAAAGTAATTGACAAAGGAGACTTTGTCACATTAGACTTTGGCGCACTGTATAATGGCTATATTTCGGATATTACACGTACAGTGGCAGTTGGCGAGCCATCTGAAAAATTAGTGGATATGTATAATGCAGTCCTTGGTTCTCAGCTATTAGCGCTTGAAAAGGTAGGTCCTGGGCTGACAGGCATCCAAGCAGATGCGATTGCACGTGACTATCTTAAAGAAAAAGGCTATGGTGAGGCATTTGGTCATTCATTGGGACATGGAATTGGTCTTGAAGTACATGAAGGTCCTGGCTTATCAATGCGTTCAGATGCGGTGTTAGAGCCAGGGATGGCCGTAACGATTGAACCAGGAGTTTATTTACCAGGTATCGGTGGTGTCCGTATTGAGGATGATATTTTAATCGCAGAAACTGGTAATGAACTACTAACACATTCGTCAAAAGAGCTTATTATTTTATAAAATTTGGAGGAACACAAATGATTTCAGTAAACGATTTTCGTACAGGTCTTACAATTATTGTAGATGGCCAATTATATCGCGTGTTAGATTTCCAACACGTTAAACCAGGTAAAGGTGCTGCGTTTGTACGTTCTAAATTACGTAATCTTCGTAACGGTTCAGTGAATGAGAAAACATTCCGTGCAGGTGAGAAAGTTGAAAAAGCACAAATTGATAACCGTAAAATGCAATATCTTTATGCACAAGGTGACGAGCATGTGTTCATGGACTTAGAATCATACGAGCAAACTGAACTAGCTTCAGCTGCTATTGAATATGAATTAAAATTCCTTAGAGAGAATATGGAAGTTTATATCCAATCATACCAAGGTGAAATGCTAGGTGTTGAGTTACCAAACACTGTTGAGCTAGAAGTAACAGAAACAGAGCCTGGTATCAAAGGTGATACGGCTTCAGGTGGTACAAAACCTGCTACACTTGAAACAGGACTTATTGTACAAGTGCCATTCTTCGTTAACCAAGGTGATAAGTTAATCATCAATACTGAAGAAGGCTCATACGTTTCTCGTGCGTAATGCTTTTAAAAAACCTGCTCTTTTCTAAACGAAAGAGTAGGTTTTTATTTATATTTTATACATATAAAGCAAAAAAAACTATTTTTTGTGACATTCGATAGAGGCATAATGTGTTTTTTTACTAGCCTGTCAATTGTTTCTATCATACGATTGATGGTCATACATGGCAGAAATGTTACAATAAACGTAAGGAGTGAGTGCTATGCTACAAACAACATTAGGGATACCTTATCCAATAATTCAAGCACCGATGGCAGGTGTAACATCTCCAAAATTTGTTGCTGCCTGTGCGGAGGAAGGTATATTAGGCTCAATAGGAGCAGGTTATTTAGATGGAGAGCAAACAAAAAGCTTTATCCAGGAAGTGAAAAAGCTTACAAAGAAGCCCTTTGCTGTGAATTTATTTGTTCAGGAAGATCCACGTATTGATATTGAAGTCCTTCAAAAAGCTCGTATGGCCTTACAACCATTTTATGATGAGCTAGGTCTTTCACCTGTACAAAGTGTTATGTCCAAGGAAGTATTTGAAGGACAAGTACAAGCTATTCTCGATGAAGATGTCGCCGTTTGTTCCTTTACATTTGGCATACCTTCTGCAGACGTTATTAAACGTTTAAAGGACAATAAGGTATTTGTTATCGGTACAGCCACTACTTTGGAAGAGGCAAAGCGTGTAGAACAGGAGGGAATGCATGCTGTAGTTCTGCAAAGTCGTGAGGCTGGAGGTCATCGCGGCTCCTTCACTGAACCTATGCAATTAATTACATTGCCTGATTTATTGCAACAAGTAGTTGGACAAATTTCAATTCCGATTATAGCTGCAGGGGGAATTGTCACGAAAGAAGATGTGAAAAAAGCTTTAGCTAGCGGTGCACAGGCAGTTCAAATTGGCACGGCTTTATTAGTGGCAGATGAGTGTGAAATTTCACCGCTCTATAAAAATGCTGTACTCCAATCAGAAGAACAGCAAACCACTATTACTCGTGCATTTACTGGAAAACCAGCAAGAGGCTTAGCGAATGATTTTACAGAACGTATGAAAGATGCACCTGTAGCTCCCTATCCTTTGCAAAATCATTTAACGACTACGATTCGTAAAGAAAGTGCAGAACAGGGAAATGCTGAGTATCTATCCATGTGGATGGGAGAAAATAGCTATTTAGTAAAACAGACTGGCACTGTGAAAAGTATTATTGAAAAATTACTATAGTGATATTAATGTGCTGTGCATCGTTTAAAACGGTATAACAACACGTCATTAAAACTTAGATCTCTATACAAATGTATAGAGGTCTTTTTTTATTGATTGCAACATATATTGCTGTACACGAGGGGGCGTATGCATGGAATTACAAGACGTATTAAGAGTCGCTGGAGTGGGACTAGTAGTTGCGCTTCTTCATGTTTTCTTTGACCAAACAGGAAAAAAAGAATTTTCATTTTTCCTCTTTTTCATTGCTTATTTATACATGACAGCGGAGTTGTTGCGATTTTTACGTCTATTTTTTAATGAAATCCTTACATTCTTTCAATGGCTGACCTCTTCAGGTTAAGTGTAGATGGAAATTGTCATCGTTGCTGTTGTCATGCTGCTTTTATTATTACTTATAAAAGAAGTCATACAGCCACTCCATGCGCTAATAAGTGTAATGTTTGCATTTTTATTGTTCGGTATGTTGTTCTCGACACTCTTATTGCCGTTCATCAAGCAGCTACTCGAGACATTAGCTATTTTGCCTTATGCAAAAGCGATTGTTATAAGTGCCAGTCTTTTTTATGTGGGACAATGGGTGTCAATGTTACTTGTAGAGCACAATTATAAAGTACTTGGAAACATTGTTATTGATGGGGTTAAGATTGTTATTTTATTGTATTGGTTTAAAGAATTTTTGGCTGTTTTACAGGAGGTATCTGCTATTTTACAACGGCTAAACTAAGGAGCGAAGATCATGCAGGAGCAGATACTGTCATTTTTAATTGATCCATTTTTTCTCTTGCTGAAGATGACGCTCACCCTGTGCGGCTATGTCATCATAATTTTAATCGTGAATATGCTCTTACCTACATTTGAAAAAGGGACAAGAATATTATTCTTTCTGATTGTGCTTGGAACAATAGGACCTGTCGTAGTGAAGTCATTTCAACTAATTGATGAAATAGCACAGGGACTTGCCCACATATTTACAGCATTTTATCCCATCCTTACTTCAAGCTTTCTTTTATCGAGTAGTATTACGGCAATTGCTTCCTGGCAGCCTTTCTTACTCTTTTTTGTACAAGTCTTAACGATAGTTAGTAGTAAGTGGCTGATACCGGGCGTGTTATTTGCCATTGTATTTGATGTATGTAGTGTCATTGTGAAAGAAATTTCCTTTACAAGAATTGCTGAATTAATCCGTTTTACCATAATGAGCATCGTCTCTGCATCGGTCATTTGCTACATTATTTTAATGTCAGCAAGTGGTGTAGCGGCATTTAGTGTGAATGCAGCGGTTGCAGAGCCTGTTAAAAAATTAATTGAAGAAAATATTCCTGTGGTTGGTTCTTTTATCGTAGATAGTTTTTCAATGTTCCAGCATATGACGCAATTTTCCTCTTCTATTAGTAGTATTAGTGCCTTTATAGCGGTTATTACTGTGTCATTTATTCCAACGGTACAACTTGTTATCAGTGCTTATTCGTTAAAGCTACTGGCAGCTATTTTAGAGCCGATTGCTTTTGATGATATTTGCAGATTACTAGATCACGTTAGTAAATCTCTATTTACGTTATGTGCAGTATCATTTTTAATTGCTTTTTCATTTATGTTTTCTTGTTTTTTCCTCATTGTTTTTGTACAAGTTATGGCCGGGGGGAGATAGATTGATTCTTTTATTGGCATTGCTCTTTGTATGTCAGATATTTGTCTTTTTGGCAGATGATAAAGAAATAATTTCACTGACAAAACTGGTGATTACGTTAGTATTTTTGCAATTGCTATTAAAGATTCCATTTATCAATTCATAGGAAGAAACAAGCGTACATACACTTGAAAAAGAGAAGATGAAAGGAGGCAATGTACAAGTGATGTGGAAAAGGCACGAAAAAAAACAACGTCATTTATGATCTTAATGCTTATTGCCGCCTCCGTAGGAATTTTCATCATTTTACCAATGTATCAAACGAATTCTACAAATAATCAAGCAACACCGACGACCAATGAAGAAAAACTGGAACAGACACTGAAAGCAATGCAAGGTGTTGGGGAGGTTAAAGTATATTTTTATTATGGAGAGATGACTGATGAGAAGGACGAAAATAAACTATTTAGCCAATATTTTCGAGGGACTGAGCAAAGTACGAAAGAAGTAACAGGGCTGCTCATTGTTTCAGAAGGTGCAAAAGATATCTTTGTGAAAAATGAGATTCGTGCGGTTGTCAGTCAAGTGATGCAGTTACCGATTCATCGGATAATTATTGTTCCAATGGAAAATAAGGAGGAAAAGTAAATGCGCGTACGTAGAAGAACAGTTTGGTTTATGACATTATTAAGTCTAGTAGCAGTAATTTCAGTGTATTATTTGGTTGACCCAGCAAAGCAATTTAATGGACTAACTATTTTTACAGATGATACTTTACAGCAAACTGCCGTAACAGGTGTAACAGATCAGGAGGCTACGAAAGAGGATATGACACAGGAAGTCTCCTCACCTAGCCATTTATTTGAAGAAATGCGCATGCAAGTTAGTGATGAAAGAAGTCAGCTTCGTCAACAATTAACGCAGAAGATTGCTTCTCAAGAATACACTGCAGAAGAAAAAAATGAAGCATACAATGACATTGATAGTCTTATTAAACAAGAATCAGCAGAAGCAATGCTAGAAATGTTAATTAAATCTTTAGGCTACTCCGATGCGTTTGTAAAAGCCGACGGTGGCAAAGTATCTGTTACAGTTATGGCGGAAGAGCTATCAAAATCTCAAGCAAACGAAATCATTTATTTAGTAAGAACGGAGTGGGAAGGCGCAAATGATGTACAAGTAAAATTCAGTGCTAATAACTATTAAAAGATAATGAAAAAAAGGAATATTCTGTTTATTTATTAGTCATTGTTATATATCAGTGCAATGAAAAGGCTTTCGTTTAGTAAAGGAAAGCCTTTTATTTTGTTCATATTTACTTAATTTTCATTTAACTATTTCAAATTGTTCGAAAAAAATATAGAATAGTGCTTGTAGTAGATTTTATTTCATAAGGAGAGTTAGAAATGTTCAAAATTCAAGAAATTCGTGAAATCATTAAATTAGTAGATTCTTCTTCAATTGACGAGTTCGTGTATGAAGTAGATGGCGCAAAAGTTAAGTTAAAAAAGAATGGTGTTGTTGTTACTGAAACTGTAGCACCGAAAAAAGAAGTAGTAGCCCCTGTTGTACAACAATCTGCACCAGCAGCTCCTGCGGCACCAGCAGCCCCAGCAAAAGCTGAAGAAGCACCAGCTGCAGCAGCACCAACAGCTAACGACCCATCGTTACATAAAGTTGTATCACCAATGGTTGGTACTTTCTACCAATCTCCAAACCCAGACTCACCAGCTTATGTTAAAGTGGGTGACAAAGTGGGTAACGAAACAATCGTTTGTATCGTAGAAGCTATGAAGCTATTCAACGAAATTGAAGCAGAAGTTCAAGGGGAAATCGTTGAAATACTTGTTAAAGATGGCGAATTAGTAGAATATGGACAACCATTATTCCTTGTAAAAGCTGAGTAAGGAGTGCAAACCATGAAAAAAGTTTTAATTGCAAACCGCGGCGAAATCGCTGTGCGTATCATTCGTGCTTGTAAAGAGTTAGGCATTCAATCTGTTGCCGTATACTCTGAAGCAGACGCAGACGCATTACATGTGAAATTAGCAGACGAAGCATATTGCATCGGGCCAAAGCTATCCAAAGATTCTTATCTTAGCTTCCCGGCTTTACTGAGCGTAGCAGAGAAAACGGGTGCTGATGGTATTCACCCAGGTTACGGCTTTGTATCTGAAAACGCTGATTTTGCTGAAGCTTGTGAAAATGCTGGCATTAAATTTATTGGTCCTTCATCTGATTCCATTAAAATTATGGGTATTAAAGACGTTGCCCGTACTACAATGGAAGCAGCAGGTGTTCCGCTTGTTCCAGGTACTGGTATTGTTCCAGACATCGAAACAGGTAAAGAATGGGCTGCAAAAATCGGTTACCCAGTTATCATCAAAGCAACTGCTGGTGGTGGCGGTAAAGGGATTCGTGTAGCTCGTACAGAAGAAGATCTTGTAAAAGGTATCGAAATTACACAAAAAGAGGCTGCTGCAGCATTCGGTAATCCTGGCGTATACTTAGAGAAATTCATCGAGTACTTCCGTCACTGTGAAATCCAAGTATTAGCAGATGGTCATGGTAATGTCGTACATTTAGGTGAACGTGACTGTACAGTTCAACGTCGTATGCAGAAATTAGTAGAGGAAGCTCCATCTCCAGCTCTATCTTCTGAACGTCGTGCTGAAATGGGAGCGGCTGCTGTTAAAGCGGCACAAGCTTGTAACTATGAAGGCGCTGGAACAATCGAGTTTATTTATGACTATCAAGAAGATAAATTCTACTTCATGGAAATGAATACTCGTATCCAAGTCGAACACCCAGTAACAGAAATGATTTCTGGTGTAGATCTTGTACAACAACAATTAAAAATTGCATCTGGTGAAAAACTTCCTTTCACTCAAGATGATATAAAATTAAATGGTTGGGCAATTGAATGCCGAATTAATGCAGAGAATGCATATAAAAACTTCATGCCTTCAGCTGGTACTGTCGATACGTATGTAACGCCAGGTGGCTATGGTGTACGTATTGATTCTGCAGTTTATGCTGGCTATACAATCCCACCGTATTACGATTCAATGGTGGCAAAACTAATTGTTCATGCAGACACACGTGAAGAAGCGATTGCGAAAATGAACCGCGCGCTAAGCGAATTTGAAGTATCTGGCCCTGGTATCAATACAACAATTCCATTCCACCAAGCACTCATGAACAATGACGTGTTCAAATCAGCACAATTCAATACGAAGTTCCTAGAAGAGAACGATGTATTGGGTGTAGCAGAAAAAGCGAAGTAAGCATTAGGGAAAAAACTTGGAATAAAACAAATAGGAATATCCGAAATTTTTTACCTCTAACTAAATTTATTTAGATTGGAGGTTTTTTTATGTCCAAAAATAAGCAAAGAACAGGGATATTTGTTTGGCTAAGAATGAGCATGACGAGCCATTTATTATAGCGCCATCCATTGTGGTAGATGTTAATTCTGTTCGATTAAAAGGCAATCGCATTAGCGCTTATTCAGCTTTAATGATTGTCAAAGAGCAAATGCGATTGTGGGGTATTCGGAAGCGGACAATTAGCGAATATGATTATATTTTTACTCGCATGTTGAAAAATATGAATATTGAATATGTAGACGAAATCACTTTGGAAACATTATTTGGCTTTATTGCTTCATTAGGGAACGTCAAAGATATTACAAGCAAAGTAAACTACGTATTGTGTTGAAGGGTTAGATAGATTAGTTAGCTTATTGTTGTTATCACTAATGTTTGTTCTAATTGCTATTAAAAAACCTTTATAGTAAAATTATGGATGAAAAATCAGGCTTTTTAGAAGGGGTGGTAGTAATGGTAGTAGTAAGTGAAGTACCAAATGTCAATTCTGAATATGCGAAATCTGTAATAAAAGCTATGTATTTAGTTAGTGGCGGGCTAATCTTTGAAACTATAGAACAAGCAATGGATGCTTACAAAAGGGTTTCTAAAGAATTTTCTGTTGAAGAAATAGATGCTCTAGGGCGACTTTATAATCAGGAGAACCCGATAACTTTTGCTGGAATCATTAGTTCGAATTATAGAATAGTTCAACTCGCATTTTTAGAGAAAATGGGAGAAATAAGAGACGATTTAGAACCGTTAAGTGACCAAGAAATAAAAGATTTTATTGTGGAAAAGATTTTAGATGAAAAATACAGAAAACGTGCGGAAAAGCTTTTTTTCATACAACGATAGAAATATTAACTGAAGATTTAAAAGCATACTTGTATAAGTGTGCTTTTTTGTCTTAGTCCAAAGCTCAGAAAAAATCATATAAACCGAATAGATGTAGTTGATAGGGTGGGTAGATTGCTATTATTGCTTTACACTGAGCTTGCTACAACAAAGCAGGTAGCTTAGTTCTATGGTATTAGTCAAGAAGTTATTCGTGATAACATTCGAAGATATAAAGAGGAACTTGAGGCTAATTGGCTTGTATTTATGCCATATCGAGAAGTTATTGCAGTAATCGGTGATATAGGTACATAATTAAGAAGTGAGATTATCTCACTTCTTGGAATCAACAAACGTGGAAACAATGTATTCTCAAAAAGAGCAATATTGAATATAGGTATGTTACTTCGAGATTCGAGAGAAATTTCAAAAGGGGTCAATCTGACACCTTTTAGAACTACACCAGAGAAATAGGGACTTCTAATCAGTTCAAATTGAACGGTTTAGAAGCAACATCTAAATCGCAATTGTAAGGAGCTTGAAGCAAACGGTGTGAAAGTAATGAAATTCGCTGAGTTTGTTGAAGTTTTTAATGAGGAGGAGTGATTTGTATGTCAAAAAACTGGAATTTACCCCCGATGAAATTTAAGTTGGGTGATAAGGTTCGATTCACATTCAATGACAATGAACTGATTGGAGTAGTTAAAATAGCAGACTTTGGCGGTTCGATTGAAAATGATTACCATTCGTATGATATTTTTGCTGAAGGTTGTTTGTATAAGCATATACCTGAAAAGGTTTGTAGGACTGCTTACTTCTGAGGGCTGTAGGAGCAATTAAGGGAAGTGTAACGAAAGGACTTGTGTGTATGAAAATTAATCCTAAACGCAAGTCCTATTCTATTCAACCAAGCGCCTGATTGCGGAAAAACATCTTTATTATTTATAATCTGATTCTAGGTTCTCCTGTGCATTTTTAATAAATTCAAATTGGGTTTTCTGAATACTGATACACATTCAGTTTGTAGTGTTCTAAATCTTCCTCGGATAAGTTGTTTTCTAAATAACTTTTCACATCTGTTATGTCTTTTTTATCGTAAACTGATACATCAAGATTAGGGTCAGTATCGCCTATCATGGTACTTTGAACGTTATGTTTAACCCATAAGGATTCCATCACTGCTTCTGTACTAACGGTTCTTTTTGCGTAAATACAAATAGTGCAACCCCTATAACAGCACCTGCTAAAACAATTATTCCAAACTTGCTTTTTACACCCATTTTATACCCTCCATTGCTTGTTTACTTGTTATGAGAGTCATCTCATAACATTGTTCGGTAAATCAAAAAGATAGGGACCTTTTTTAGGAAGCTTACTTATTTCACAAAAAGGAAAATCCAACAATCACTATTTACAACCCTTTCACCAAATCAATATATGTTAGGGCTATCATTTATCACTCAATCCTGTTAAATGATAGAAACATTGACTATTACCTCTATCTCAAATATTGGGTTTATGATAACATATATATGGAATCTTTTAACTTTAGAAAATATGAAAGGAAGTGTAATAATCAGATATGAAAAAGATATTGAAACCATTGATTAGTGTTATTGCCATTGGTGCCATCTCTCTATCTATAAATATAGATAAAAATGTATTAGCTAATAATATTGAAAATACATGTGAGTATGATTCGGCATCGAAAAAAAACCCTGATTATTCCACAATGAACTGTTTGTTAACCGAAACAGCACTGAAATATGATGTTCCTCCTGAAATTGTGAAGGCAATAGCGGAAGGTGAAAGTGGAAATTGGCGTCATTTCGATGTGAATGGTGAAGCGATTGTGTCAGCTGATAATGGAATAGGCATTATGCAAATTACAAATCAAGCAGGCTACAATCAAGATAGATTAAAAAGCGATATTGTCTATAATATTCAAGCTGGTGTAGAGACTCTAGATAATATGTTTAAGCGGAAGGATTTACCTAGCATCAACAGTGGAGAAAGAGATGTACTGGAACATTGGTACTTCGCTATCATGGCTTATAATGGTACTAAGCCAGTAAATAGTCCAATTGTCCAAGCAACTGGTGAAAGAAATGCAAATGCCTATCAAGAAAGAATTCTCCGAATTATTGAGAAATTGGAATTAATAGACTTAGCAGAGCTGCCTTTTACACGCGAAAATTTTCAATATGACTCTAACAGCAGGGGAAATATTAAATTTTCAGCGATGAACTATCCTTTTGATTTACCATTAACAAAATCAAAGTATTTTTTTGAAACAAATCAAAAAGTTAGTGCAACAACTACTAATGTAAAATTTAGGACAAGACCTTCTATGGATAGTCCTTTTAGTACTTTACGTGAAGGCGAAATTGTTACCATTACGGGTCCTTTTGAATATGAAAAAGTATCAACGAAGAAAAACCATTTTGTTTGGTATCCTGTGAAAAGAAGTGACGGGACAGAGGGGTATGTAGCATCAAGTTATTTAAACTACTCAGCTTCAACGCCAACACCTCCGGTAACACCGCCCACAACGGGCAACGTTGATGTATCAAAGTTTGCTGATTACAATGCAAACCAATACTGGGCTGAGGATTTTAAGTGGGCTGTCAACATCGGTATCATCAGTGGAGACCCAAACGTGAAAAACCCATCAACAGGTAAGTACGAAAACTTACTTAAACCGTACACTAACTTAACGGAAAACCAAATGTTATCTATCCTATTTCGTTACTTCAAACCATCAGAACTAGCTTCAACGATAGCTAAAACTTCATGGTATGGAGACGTAAACTACCAACTGGCTACAAAATACTCTCTACCAGTCCTAGGTGCAAACACAGCATCCAAACAAGCCATTGCAGGGAAGGATATCACACGGGGTAACTTCGCTCGTATCTTAGCTTCAATGCATTATGGTAAGACTGTATCTCAGTCAGAAGCTATTAAATTCTTTCGTGATAATGGTTTAACAACTACTAAAACAAATGAAGAGTTTAAACCAAATGATTCTCTAGCAAGAGCGCACACAGTGGCATTCTTCCACCGTTACGAACAAATATTCAATAACTAAATTGCTACATACAAGTGAAAAGGTGACTATAAAAGTCATCTTTTCTTTTTTATGTTAAAAAAATCCTTTCTTGACACTCCTCGAACCTTTCATAACTAAATTCATTGACACAGATTGCTTGATGGGAGCTACAAAGTCTTGTGTTAAGCTACAGGAGAGGTTGAGGAAGCATAACAAAAGGACTTGCATATATGAGGAATAATCATAAACACAATAACTGAATCAATCTGTTGTTTGGTATAGTGTAACATATTTATGAAAATATGGGTGTAGATGCTTGTAGCACTAACAAGGAAGATTAGCTGTTACAGCAGGCGATACGACAGCGTCTAAAACGCTACTAAACTAATCAATCGCTTATACATGATGAATCACATCAAAAACCTGTATTAATTGCACCAATGGACAAATAGATGAAAGAGCGGCGATACACAGGCCAAATTGTTTCATTGATTAAAGCGAGTGATTACAGATAGATATTTACATAGAGAAAAGTAGGTGCTAACGATAGCTCTCATAAAATAAAAGTGGTATCACAACTTTTGAGTAAAGCTACAAGAGAGGTTGTGAAGATATAAACAAAGGGCTTAGGTGAATTTTACGCACTAGCCCTTAGATTGATATGTGATGGGATGGGGTATTGTTTGGATTTATTCTTTATCCTCATATATTCTTCTACCAAAACCCCAACCTACAATCACTCCTGCAAATGCACCTATTACACTATATCGAATGATAGAAACAATATAATCATACACAGGTACATACACTGTTGAATAACCACCATCAAAATCGTAAGTTTCCTTGTAGTCCACAAGTAAGATAGATAAAGCTAATGAAATAAAAAACCCATAAATTGCCCATTTTTGAATACTTTTTTCCAGAATACTCACCTCTAAATTTTTTCCAATCATACTAAATGAAAATTATATCTCTAAAGAAATCATAACATAGGCAAGTGTTGGTTGGTATATAAATGGTAATATTGCAACAAATATGATTAGCAATTACTCCTAATTTAGTAAGATAAGGGCGATTTTTTTAGAAATCTATTCAGTAATAAGGAGCAACAATTCATAGGGAAATTGCTATACAATACTCAAATTAAATGACAAGCCAAGTTGGAGCGGTAAATAAGAGTAAATGTATCATCATCTAATTCGTATGATTTTGTACAGATATTTTCATAGAGGACTAAGGTCTTAACGATAATGGATAAGTTGTGATTCATTAAACAATTATTAAGGAAGTACCAAGTTGTTGATGCCTGTTCTGTAAACAGTGCTCAATGCAATCGAGTAACCAACTATTCAGCTTTGAGTTAATTACATGAGTAACTAGCAAGATCCTAGAACCATTTAACGAGTCTGTGAGGATAGTAGAGAATAGGTAGAATGAATGTAAAGGAGTATTCTCGTGAAAGTATAAGAACATAAACAAAAGGACTTGTGTGTGTTTATGCACAAGCCCTAAAATGATGTGTGTTGCCTATGGTATTGATTGTAGAAAAGGAATGATTGCCCCAAATGATTATTCATTCAGCTCTTTTTTCTGTTTTGTATCAATTATTTTAAATAAAAAGAACAGTAGACTACAAGAAAAAACTATCGACATTACACCTTTAACCGAACGCATTACAACGGTATCAGTAGGGAAACCATATAAAATATGTCCCAAACAATATATCCACGCTACAACTATGAATAATTTAAATAGTATATTCTTCATGAAGTATTCTCCCTTAAAAGAACGGCCTTTTTCCTTACTAGCTGAAAATGCTATCTACAGAGAATTATAGCATAATAAATCCTGAGTTGGTATAAAAGTGGTAATTATTATTCACTATTACAGTAGGTAATAATAGCCCCATTATTTAGTGTTTTTTCTTCAGTAGAATCTATAGTGGCATCTCCAAGTACACTCAATATCAGTTAGAAATTGTTCCCGTTCTGTAAGAGCATTTCATTTAAACTTCCATATTGTTTTTTGGAAAGTAACACGTAATACCCTTCGAGAGAAACTGAGTATCTCCTCCCATAGCTGCGAATTCGCTGGACAATGCTAATCCTGAGCTAAAACAGTGAAGCTAATTGCTTGGAATTCCAACTCTGAGTACTTTTTTAAACTATCTATTTACTTCCTCTTGTCCCCATAGAAAACCATCTTCACGTTGATTCAATCAAGTACATTAAACGTCTTTCAACAGTGGGTACAAAAAATAATTCACTTTTTATATTGAAAAAACTAAAAAGTCGATTTGCATCAATTTTTTTGTGGCAAATCGACTTTTTTCAATGATAGGTTTTATTTGGTATAATAAGATAAATTCAGAAAGTTTAACTATATTGTTGGAGATCAATTATGAAACAGATTTTTTATGAGATTTCGAAATAAATGATTCCATGTTTTAGGAAGTGTTTTCATTATCAAGATTTTGGCTTACGTTAGAAAGAGAAAGGGAGGATATTCATGCTATTACTCTGGAGTGTTTCCTTTGTTATCGTAATTTTTGCCTTCATTTTAGCAGTAGTTAAGCTTTCGTGGATTTACATGTTTATAAGTACAATTGCGTCTATACTAGTTGCATCTTATTATTTTTTGGGAGCAAACAATGCTTGGAAGTATATCGGTTTGATTCCTATTTTCTTATTAATGTTGACAGTAGCTTTTTGGTATTTAGAAAAAAGGAAAATAGAGATTAATTGCCGATTTCATAAAGATTTAGATTACAAGTAGTGAAAAAAATATAACCTAAACATAGGAAGGAAGCATGTCGCATTCCATTTTATTATGAGAATTTTTTCGATTTCTTTTGCAACTGTCAACTACTTGAAAAGAAACGGAACGAAGTATACAATAGCGTTCTGAGGTTGTTCGATTCTTATGGGATGGTTGATGCTTGAAGTAGTATATATTACGAATTTCCTTGAAAAGAACGATGTTTGGGTGGATTAGAAAAAGAGAAGTAAGCATTCACAAATTCAAAACCTCCTAACTTTTAGCAGCTAGGAGATTTTTTATGTTTAAAAAGATATATAGTTTGGCTTTTATTGACTGAGAAGACTTTGTGTTAGCCACATCTCTTAAATTATGATTATTCCTCTACTAATGCAGATAGTTGAAAATACGATTTTAATTTTACTGCTTTCATTTCACGCTCTAATTTCATATAATAGCCTGCGCCAGTACCGCCTGTATAGCGAAACGTATTATGCTTGTGACATATCGGTAATAAATGTACATAACCACCCTCATCAACTGAACTTGAATTGGTTGCTTGTAAAATTACATGACCGCCTACTATTGTATCATTACAGCTAAATCCTCTCGTTTTATCATCACTTCCATCTTGTGAATCACCTATATAAATTTTGTTTTGCTCCGCACAGCAAGAAGTGACATCATACTCATTTTGCAAACAGACTTTTAGTAATTGAATCCAAGATGACACTCCATGCCTTGGATCATGAGTACTACCCTCCACATTGGCAAACGTTGTGCCGATATCTAAAGGATCTGTCACACTATCATATACCGATCTTAAAGGAACAATGATAAATTCGTCTGTATAGTCTGTCTCTGGATTCCATAAATCAGCAAAATAAGCACCTTGCTCATCCTTTGTTTTACGATAAACTACTCGGAAACGCGCTTCCTGCTCCTGTGTCAATTGCAATTTAGCACCCTCTACTGTCGTTGGCATATTGGTAATCATTCTTATTCCTCCTATAGGTTTAAAGTCTGTTTATTATATTTTTTATTGTAATCATCTAGCATTTCTTGGAATTTCGTAACGAACTCAAAAATAGAGATGAAATCAGTATTACTGCTAGCCCCTGTATTGTTAATGCTAACACTTTTATCTGCTGCTGTTGCTTCAAGATAATAGCCTAAAATTTGCGGATTCGTAAAGCGCACCGTAACGCTATTAGCAGAGGATTGCACGCTGGAATTACTTTGTGCTGAGGATGAGGAAGAAGACCTGCTTCCACCGAAAATAAAGAAGCCTCCACCTCTTGCTGAATGATCCTCAACACTTTGTGCAAATGAATCTGACATAGCGGTTGCAGAAGTAAACTTAATTGTGACATCTCGCGCAATAACAAATGCCGTAGGGAAGCATGGGAAAACACATTGATTCATTTCTTTAAAGCGTTCCTTTGAAAAATCTTGATAATCTTTCGATGGTGCAATGGATTTGCTTGATGTATTATACATATCCTCTGTCAGTAAAAAGACCCCAGGATTAAACCATTCTCGACCAATTTGTACCTTTGCTACAGACAGGCCAATTTGGATGGACATCTCTGAGCTACTAGCAAATGCCTTGCTGATCGCTTCCTTATGGCTAGAGCTACTAGAATAGCCACCAAAGAAAAAGGATACGCCATAGTTAGAGGAAGAGGCTGAAGCATAGGAAGAGGAAGCTTGATTCGCTTCTTTTAGGCTGGATGTGAGAATAATCTGTGTAAAATTCTCGGGCACATGATTTGGTGCAACTTCATTTTCCTCTGTTTGCTTACTAGCCTCCTTTGAAGATTGTAAAACAGTTGCAAGTCTAGTTTTCTCTTTTAATGCTTCAATATCCTGATTTGTATTGTCAAGCTGCTGTTGTAAGGGGGAGAGCATGGATTTGAATTGGAGCTTATTGTTCGCTTCAAAATATTGCATCGCAGCATTTGTTGCCTTTTGTGCCTTGTCAATTAAATCATTTTGTGCAGTTAAACAATCCTTAAAGTTAGCACTAAGCTTATCAAGCAAATCTTTTACCTTATCATTTTCAACACCAAAAATACGCATAACCGTTGAAGGTAAAACGCTTGTTACTTCCTGTAAACCTTGGGAAGCCATCACATCAACCAATGTTTTTAACATATCGAGTGTTGTATTAGCATACGTTTTCTGCAATGCTTCAAGTGACGCTTTAAACGCTGTATCATTTTTTTCATAAGCCTCTTTTAATGCTTGTACTTCTTTTTCATCCGGAATAATTGCTAAAAATGAGTTGATATTACTTGTAATATTGCTACGTTGAGCTACTAATACGGCTAGCTGCTGTGCTAATGCTGCCGGACTTTCGAGTAAGTCAATAGGTGTAAAGGAGGTATTCAATAAAGTAAACCAGTTTTCAGGATAAAGCTGAACAGGATAAACATGTCCACCATCTGGATTCATTTTTCCTACATTGGCAATTGTAGAACGCGCCTCCGCAATTTCACGCCCAACACCACTATCTAAAATACCATTAATAATTTCCATATCACCTGGGGAAAAAACACTTAAAACTTTACCGAGTTTTTCCTCTACTCCAAGCACTTCTGCCTCTGCCGTTATTTCATACCAATCTAAAAATTCATTATTACGTTGCTTATAGTCTTCGGCTGTCTGCTCTGGGTACTTTTTCGCAAGTTCGTTTTTCTTTGCCACTTGTTTTTCAGCCCATGCTTGCTTTGCCTCTACATAATCGCTATACAATCGGTAGAATACTTGCTCAAGCGTAAGTACATCCTGCTTGCCATCCCCAAAATTATAAGGATATGGCGTCATTAAAACCTCTCTTAGTTTGTTTTTGGCCTCAAATAGCTTACTATTTAATTTAGGTGTTAGCATATCTAGTGCAGTTTTATACTGAGTTGATAGGTGACGCCCATTATCAGAGGCTGTCATCTGACAGGCATCAAACAATTTATTGACAAGCTTTGATTCATTAGCTCTTACATAAGCAGGCTTCGGTTCGTTATTGTCAATGTCATAGGCATACTGTGAGGCACTAATTAACGTTCCGGGAAGGCTCATACAAAAAAATTGATTTGCATTACTGCCACCAATAACGGAAGTAATCTGTTCATATAGTTTGTCCGCAAAGCTTTTAGAATTCTCATTATCCTGCAGATCTGTTGCTGTCAATATCTGATCTTGTTCATTTTCCATTGTACTTCCCCCAATACATAATTGTGATTGTAAAGCTTTCACCAAACCACTATATGAAGAGGCCTACTTCCATATAACACCCGACTTAAAAAAACTTTTGTTAGTTTTTATAGAGAAGTAATGTTGGTTTATCGATAGAATCTTTAGAGTTATCGAAAAAAAGTCATGTTTTATCGCCAAACTTTTTAATTTTATCGGCTAAAACTGCTTTCGACAGCCAAACCTTCCTTTTTATAGTATAATAGGCGTAAGAACAGCATTTGTTTGTGATGTGTTAGGGAAAGGATGATATTTGTATGGCTGAGAAAGTAGGACAATCTTTCGTACAACCAACTCCTTCTGGCAAAGAAGAACTTGGGAAAATTGAAGTAGCTGCGGAAGTAATCGAAGTTGTTGCAGGGATCGCAGTAAATGAAGTTGAAGGCATTGCTGCAACTCGTGGAAATATTGCAACGGGTGTTGTTGAGCGCTTCGGTAAAAAAGTGCACAATAAAGGCATTAAATCGGGTGTGACGGAAACAGGTGAAATTGCCATTGATGTATTTTGTTCTGTGAAATATGGCCATGCTATTCCAAAGGTAGCGAAGGAAGTACAAAGTCAAATTCGTCAGGCGATTTTTAATATGACTGCACTTGAAACAGCAGAGGTGAATGTACACATTACTGGTATTCACTTTGAAAAAGAAGAGGTTGCTGTACACGAATAGCAAAAAAGGGTTGCCGAGAGTGGCAGCCCTTTTCTATTAAATAGGAAATGTTTTAGCAATACATTATAGCTCAATATGCTTTGGCTTTCTCCAAAATAAAGCAAGGATAACGCCGAGGGTTAATACGATTGTTGCAAAATAGTAGGGGTAGTTTAAATTAATATCAAACAAGATGCCGCCTAAAATTGGTCCAAATATATTACCAAGGCTTGTGAACATGGAGTTCATACCACCCACAAAACCTTGCTCGTTTCCGGCAATTTTGGATAAATAAGAGGTAGCGGCAGGACGTATTAAATCAAAACCTACGAAAATAAAGAATGTTACAAATAAGATGGCAAAATAATGACTTACAACTGTCATAGCAAATGTTAGAACAGCAGAGAGGATCAGTGAATAACGAATAACATTTATTTCGCCCATTTTTTTTGTCAGCCAATCGAATAATAATAGCTGTGCAAGAGCACCGACTATCCCGCTCCCAGTAATAATAATTGCGATATCTGAGGGTGTAAATGCAAATTTATGATCCACAAATAAACTAAATAGCGATTCAAATGCGGCTAAACCAAAGGAAAGTACAAAAATTAGCACAAATGGAATGAAATAGAGTGGACTAAATACGCGTTTTACACTGCCTAAAATGGATTGTGCAGCCTCTTGGTCATCTAAAGCACGTGTCGGTTCTTTTAACAATATTAATGACAGGATAGCCGCTACAAAGCCAAGTATACCAGCTGCATAAAAAGGTATACGTGTGCCGAACTCAGCTAAAAATCCACCAATTCCTGGACCAATGATAAAGCCTGTACTTATTGCAGCGCTCATATAGCCCAGTGCCTTTGAACGCTGTGATAATGTAGTGATGTCAGCGATATAGGCTGTTACTGCGGGCATGATGAAGGCAGCACTTACGCCACCTAGCATACGTGAGATAAAGAGAATTTCTATCGAGCGACCAATCCCAAACAATAGCTCGGAAAGACCAAAAATAAAAAGGCCCACCACGATCATCACTTTACGGCCTATCTTATCCACTAGTTTACCAGCAATAGGGGATATGATAAGTTGCGTAATGGCAAAGGCTGCCACCATATAGCCTACAACTGAGCCTGAAATATGTAGTTCATTCATAATGGTTGGCAGCACTGGAATGACTAAACCAATGCCTAAAAAGGCAATGAATAGATTTGATAATAAAATTGATAACGTTAAAATTTGTTTCTTATCCATATTTTTTCTCCTTTAAACTTTCACAATACATGAGAACTAAGTCTACTAGAATATTTCCATGAGTAATACAATAAACCCTATAGTAACTATAGGGTCAAAAGATTTGTTTACATTTTTTCGATTCTTTGCTTTAGGTAAGTGTGGCAGTAGGAGTGAATTGCTATGCAAGTGAATACCATAAATTTTTTAGATAAGAAAACACAAATGGTTTAATGTTTTTGCCTAACCTTTAATTCAACAATGAATTTCTTCTCATGCTCAAAGGTGAAGGTAGCTGGCATATATAGCTCATAAACAGTTGATTCATAGGCTTCTTGCTGTGCCTCTACATATGCTCGTAGTTTTTCATAAAATGAAAAGTAAGTATCAGGATGATAAATAAAGGCAATACATACATATATACCTGCTGGCTTTATTGTTTGCTTGATATTAGGAGAGAGCTTAGAAAATGTCCGTTCTGTTAAGAGTGGTGTAAAGATAGCATCATATATAATAGTATGAACATCTGTATAGCGTGCAAGCGGAAAAATACAACCGTAGCGACTATTTAAGACACTCCCTTCACGTTCGATTATTTTCGTGAGTGTCGCATAGTATGTATTCGTGCTAGATGTAGGTGTAAGCTCAGTAGTCGTAACTTGTAAAATGGGCATTTCCTCTTCTACTTGAACATAAACCTCTCCAAAGATCGGAATATCAATTTGATCTTGCATTTGTTTTTTTGTTTTCAGCAATGTGTACTTTACTTCATTTAAGCGAGCAATTTTTTGCTCAATTCGCTGCTCCTGCTGTTCTAAAAAAATGAGCAATTCTTCCGAAGTTAAGCCAAGTGCCCTTTTTATATCTTCAAGTGAAATTCCAATGTATTTAAGCGACTTAATAATATCTAAGTAAAAAATTTGATTATCTTTATAATAACGATAATTAGTATGGGTATCGATATGAGCAGGTTTAAATAAATCAATTTGGTCATAATAGCGCAAGGTCTGGACTGATAAGTTAGAGAGCTTGGCAACCTCACCGATTGTATAATAATGTTCTTTCATAACTAATTGCCTCCACTAGTAAGAGCTAAAGAAGTTTCGAATGGCATCAAAGCGAATTTTATGTTTGCAATCCTCGCAATAAAATAGGCGGGATTTGCGTTCCTTCAATTGTTTGTATTGTGCCTCACCTTCGTATAATTTGAATAATATTTTACAGCTTGTACACTTCACTTCATAATGCAAATTGAACACCTCCGAAGATGAAATATAAGTTTATTTATTATAACATTCTTACTAATAAAACAAGAAATGCGGATTTTCTTTTTCGACTGTATCATACTGTTCATTGAGAGGAGTTAAAACAAGCAGAAAGTTGCTTGAAAAAGGTTTCAGATTATTGAAAACTTGCTGGAATTCGTGTTTCTCGTACAAATTTATGCTATTATAAACCTTAATGCCACTTAAGAAGGAGAGCTTTACATGAAACGACATGAGGCACGCGAAAAAGCGTTGCAAGTTTTGTTTCAGCTGGACAACACTGATGTAACAATCGAAGAAGCAATGGAGCACATTAAAGGTCAGCCAACAAATGTCTTCTATGAAAAAATTGTTACTGGAACAGCTGAACATTTGGAGGTAATTGATGCTACTTTAGAGAAGCATCTTGAAAAGTGGTCACTTGCCCGTCTGCCTAAAATTGAGAGAACAGTTTTACGCTTAGCTGTATATGAGCTTTTATACATGCCTGAAACACCAAAAAGAGTAGTACTGAATGAAGCAATTGAGCTATGCAAAACATTTGGCGATGAAGGATCGTCAAAATTTGTTAATGGCGTACTTTCTAAATTTACAGAACAATAAAATGTGTTGAATTGGAAGGAGTAACGAAGGTTTATGTCAAGTGCGATTATTAATGGTAAAGAAATTGGTCAAGCTATTCGTCAATCAGTAGCAGAGCGTGTAGCTAGCTTAAAAGAGCAAGGTTTGACACCAGGCTTAGCGGTCGTTTTAGTGGGGGACAACCAAGCTTCGGCTACATATGTGAGAAATAAGCAAAAATCATGTGAAGAAATTGGTATGTTTTCAGAGCTGATAAAGCTGCCTGAAGAAACGACACAGGAAGAATTACTGGCACAAATTGAACACTTAAATACTCGTGAAGATATTCATGGCATTTTAGTACAATTACCACTTCCAAAACATATCGATGAGGATACTGTTATTGCCACAATTGCTGTGGATAAAGACGTGGATGGATTCTCTCCAGTAAGTGTTGGGAAAATGATGCTTGGCCAGGAAACATTTTTACCATGCACACCATTCGGGGTTATGAAGCTTCTTGAGTATTCAGGAATCGAAATTGCAGGGAAACACGCAGTCATCGTTGGACGCAGTCATATCGTTGGTAAACCGATGGGACAACTTCTGCTGCAAAAGGATGCAACGGTCACTTATACGCATTCAAAAACACCAGATTTACCTTCATTCACAAAGCAAGCAGATATTTTAATTGCTGCTGTTGGACGTGCCAACTTTATTACGAAGGAGCATGTAAAAGAAGGCGCTGTTGTAATTGATGTGGGCATTAATCGCGACGAAGATAACAAACTTTGCGGAGATGTAAACTATAATGAAGTTGATGGTATCGCATCACATATTACACCTGTACCAGGCGGTGTGGGACCAATGACTATTACCATGTTACTATTCAACACAGTACAAGCAGCTGAAAATAAGCTTGCAAATAAAGTTAAACTATAAAATGAGAATACCTTTTTAATTATTTAAAACCATCTCGAAATTTTTGAGATGGTTTTTACTTATGCTGATAAGTCAAATATATATTTATGCTTATATTTGAGAACTTTTGCCATGCTTTTACCGTCTAATATACTGTTTGAGGCATACATACTAAAAAGGAGGTTTTTATGGAAAACATAGATCTCATACTGATTATCAAGCACATTATTATTGGACTTGTACAAGGCTTCACGGAGCCAATACCTGTGTCGTCGAGTGGTCATGTCATGATTGCGAGTGAAATTCTTGGTCTAGGTGAGCAAGGCTTTACTTTTGCTATTTTAACAAATACCGCTTCATTGTTGGCCATTGTCTATATCTATCGTAAGGATATTGTTCGGCTCATTTCACACTTTTTCCTCTTTCTTAAAACCGGTGAAAAGCGCTATAAGGCAGATTTTCGTTTTGCCATTTTTATCGTAATTGGCACGATTCCAGCAGGCGTTTTAGGTGTGTTATTTAGTGATTTTATTGCAGACAATGTGAGCATGACAACAATTGCAATTATGCTGTTTGTAACAGGTATCGCCCTTTGGCTTATTCGCAATATGCGAGGTACAAAAAAGGATGCAGATTTGACTGTAAAAGATGCTATCATTGTTGGCTTAGGTCAAGCTGTCGCACTCACACCAGGCATCAGTCGTTCAGGAGCAACGATTATATCAGCTATTGCTGTGGGAATGAAGCAGGATACAGCCCTACGCTTTTCCTTTATGCTTTATATTCCAATAAGCCTTGGTGGTGTTGTGCTTGGAATAACAGATTTTTTAAATGAACCCAATAAGGGTACATTAGCCATACCATATGCAGCAACATTTATCGCTACATTATTCATGACTTATTTTGCAATGCGTTGGTTTATGGGCATTATGAAAAGCGGTAAGCTTAGTTACTTTACTTATTATTGTTTTCTTGTAGGTACGCTCTTATTAATATTTTATTAATATAAAGCCTTCTAACAGTTATTTGTTGGGAGGCTTTGTTTTGTGTTTTGTCAAACTTCGTCATAAAATCTATCATTAGTATAAGCTATCAATAGTTCGTCAATAACAGTTATGCTATAGTAGTTTTTTCAATAGGATGAAAGACAGTCATTTTTTCTAGCGAAACTGCATTTTGGCACGTCAACGACTTTAAAAAATGTTATGATAGTTGTAGTTTTGTGAAAAACTTGATTTTAGTAAAGGAGCCGAAAACATGTCATCTGCTTCTTATTTAACGGTAAAAGCATTAACAAAATATATTAAACGAAAATTTGATGCCGATCCACATTTACGTGAGGTGTATGTCAAGGGAGAGCTATCGAATGTTAAAATTCATCAATCTGGACATATCTATTTTACATTAAAGGATGATGGTGCTCGAATAGCGGCTACAATGTTTAAAACGGCAGCCACTAAATTAGCGTTTGAGCCCAAGGAAGGAATGCAAGTATTTATCCGGGGTGATGTAAACGTTTACGAGGGCTACGGTACCTATCAGCTATATGTACAGGAGATGCAGCCTGATGGGGTTGGTAGCTTATTTGTTGCCTTTAACCAATTAAAAGAGCAATTACAAAAAGAAGGTCTTTTTAAACCAGAATGGAAACAGCCGATTCCAAGATTTCCAGAAAGAATTGGTGTCTTGACATCTACAACGGGGGCAGCGATTCGAGATATTTGTACAACGTTAAAACGACGTTACCCACTTGCTGAAATATTGATTTATCCAACGCTGGTTCAGGGGGGACAAGCTGCACCAAATATCGTTCAAAATATTGAACAAGCAAATCTCAATGCTTATTGTGATGTTCTCATCGTTGGACGAGGTGGAGGATCAATAGAAGATTTATGGGCATTTAATGAGGAGATTGTGGCCCGTGCTATTTTTAGTAGCCACATACCTATTATTAGTGCTGTTGGTCATGAAACGGATACGACAATTGCGGATTTTGTGGCAGATTTACGTGCACCTACACCAACTGCTGCTGCTGAAATGGCTGTACCTGATCAACAGGATTTATTTCAGCGTGTACTGACACAAAAATCGCAGCTTCATCAAATGGTGAGGGCGCAACTTATGGCTGAGCGACAACGTCTAAATAAGCTCCAACAGTCTTATCCTTTATCAATGCCAGAAAGACTATATCGTCCGTTTACTGAAAAACTAGCTCAGCTCGAATCAGACTTACAAAAAGCCATGCAAGTAGATTTGATGAAAAAAGGTGCACAGCTTCAGCAGCTACATAGTGCTATCGAACAGCATTCACCAAAAAAGGCACTCACTTTTTATCAACGTGAGCTAGAAACACGAATTCAACAATTAACACGTGCTTCCACACAATATGTGACGAAGCAAAAACATCAATTTGAGGCAACCATTCGAACTTTAGAAGCTTTGAACCCACTTGCCATTTTAACAAGGGGTTTTACAGTAGCTTATAAAGATCAACAAATGATTAAATCATCCGCTGAAGTCAAACAGCAGGATCAGTTAACCTTGACCTTCCATGATGGAAAGGTTATCGCTGAAGTGACAAAAATCTTGCCAAAGAATGAGGGGGAATAATTATGGCAGAGAAACAACAGACTTTCGCGGAAGCAATGACAGCGCTTGAGGAAATAGTCCGTCAGCTAGAGCAAGGTGATGTACCATTGGAAAACGCGATTGATTTATATAAGCAAGGAATGGAGCTATCACAATTTTGCCATAGTAAACTGCAACATGCGGAGGAGCAACTGATATCTATTGTCCAAGAGACAGGTGAAACGACTGCATTTGATCCATTAAAGGGAGAGAATTAACAAATGAATGAGCAATTAAAGCATTTTATTGAAAGCAACATACCACAAGTTGAAGCTGAAATGTATGCACTTGTTGAGAAAATTGATGCACCAGCTGATTTAAAAGAATCAATGCTATATTCACTAAAGGCTGGAGGAAAACGAATTCGTCCACTTTTCGTGTTAGCCGTACTTGAGCTATTTAACAAGGATTTAAAGGATGGATTAACTGTAGGATCGGTTATTGAAATTATCCATACGTATTCATTAATCCATGATGATTTACCTAGCATGGATAATGATGATTTTCGTAGAGGGAAACCGACCAATCATAAAGTATATGGTGAAGCATTAGCAACACTTGCTGGGGATGCGTTAAATACGCTTGCATTTGGGATTTTAGCACGCATGAATGTATCTGCTGAAAAACGGATTGAATTGGTTAACCTATTAAGTATAGCCGCTGGCGCAGAAGGTATGGTTGGTGGTCAGGTACTTGATATGGAAGGAGAGCAGCGCCAGTTAAATATAGCTGAGCTTGAGCATGTTCATATCAATAAAACAGGAGCTTTATTACGATTTAGCATTGAAGCAGGAGCGGTATTAGCTGATGTGTCTCCAGAGGATCGAGCAACATTAAAGAAATATGCACATCATATCGGTCTTGCATTCCAAATTCAAGACGATATTTTAGATATTGAGGGCACAACAGAGGAGCTGGGTAAAACAGCAGGTAAGGATGTAGCGAGTGATAAAAGCACATATCCAGCCCTATTATCATTGGATGGAGCGAAGGATAAGTTAGCTGAGCATTACCAGTTTGCCATTCATGCACTTGATCAATTACAGGTCGAAGTTGGTTTACTACGTGAGTTTGCAGCCTATATTGTTCATCGTAAAAACTAAAAGAAAAACAAGGCGGTAAGGCTGAGGAATATGCTAGAATAGTTGAGGACGTTTGACGATGTGCAAACAATAAGTGTTCGTACTTTTAGCATATTGATAACACTGTTATAATGGTGGAAACACAAATACGGTGAATATTTTATGGAAAAGGTGTGTGAGAAAGGTGGATTTAAATAAAATAACTAGTCCATCCTTTTTAAAAAACTTAGACAAGAAGGACCTTGAGCATCTTGCACAAGAAATTCGTACCTTCTTAATTGAAAAGTGTTCTGTCACAGGTGGTCATATTGGACCGAACCTAGGTGTTGTGGAGCTAACAATCATGCTTCATAAAATGTTTGACAGTCCAAAGGATAAGTTTTTATGGGATGTTGGCCACCAAGCTTACGTGCATAAAATTTTGACAGGTCGTGCGAGTCAATTTGACACACTACGTCAGTTCAAGGGGCTTTGTGGTTTTCCAAAGCTTGTAGAGAGTGAACATGATGAGTGGGAAACTGGTCACAGCTCGACATCTTTGTCAGCAGCTATGGGTATGGCTGCAGCACGTGATATTAAAAATGAAAAGAATTTCGTTGTACCTATTATTGGTGATGGTGCTTTAACAGGCGGTATGGCACTAGAGGCATTAAATCATATTGGCCATGCAAAAACTAATATGATTGTTATTTTAAACGATAATGAAATGTCCATTGCCCCAAACGTCGGCGCTTTACACAATGTACTTGGACGTTTACGTACAGCGAAGGAATATTCAAAGGCGAAAGAAGAGCTTGAATCTCTTATCAACAAAATCCCTGTATTAGGCGGCAAGCTTGCTTCAACAGCTGAGCGCGTAAAGGATAGCTTAAAGTATTTAGTGGTGTCAGGTGTATTCTTTGAAGAGCTAGGCTTTAAATATCTGGGACCTATCGATGGACATGATTTCGATGCACTTGAGATGACATTATCTTATGCTAAAAAAGTAAAAGGGCCAGTACTTGTTCATGTTATTACGAAAAAAGGAAAAGGCTATAAACCTGCTGAAGACGATACAATTGGCAATTGGCATGGGACAGGTCCGTATAAAATTGAAAACGGTGCCTTTGTGAAGTCAGAGACGAAAGGTCCAGCTTGGAGCAGTTTAATTGCTGAGACTGTTCGTAAAATTGCACATGAGGATAAACGAATAGTTACCATCACACCTGCTATGCCTGTTGGTTCTAAACTGCAAGGAATTCAGAAGGATTTTCCAAAGCGATTCTTTGATGTAGGAATTGCTGAACAGCATGCAGCAACAATGGCGGCAGGTTTAGCAACACAGAAAATGAAACCATTTTTAGCGATTTACTCGACGTTCCTACAACGTGCCTATGATCAAGTACTGCATGATATTGCACGCCCTAATCTAAATGTCTTTATAGGGATTGACCGTGCTGGTTTAGTTGGTGCAGATGGTGAAACACATCAAGGTGTATTTGATATCGCCTTCCTTCGCCATATACCGAATATGACAATTATGATGCCAAAGGATGAAAATGAAGGACAACATATGGTTAAAACTGCCATAGATTATGATGGTGGCCCAATTGCCCTGCGTTATCCTCGAGGAAATGGGATTGGCGTTCCATTGGATGATGAGCTTATAACTTTACCTATAGGAAGCTGGGAAGTGTTGCGTGAGGGAAAAGATGCAACAATTTTAACATTTGGTACAACGATTCCAATGGCAATGGAGGCGGCTGACTTGCTAGCTCAGCAGGGAATTGATATCGAAGTGGTAAATGCCCGCTTTATTAAACCGATGGATGAGGATATGCTGCATCGTATTTTATCAAGTAAGAAGCCTATTTTGACGATTGAAGAAGCGGTATTACAAGGTGGCTTTGGCAGTGGCGTGCTTGAATTTGCTCATGACCATGGTTATATAAATGCAATAATTGATCGTATGGGAATCCCTGACCAATTTATTGAGCATGGCAATGTAGATCAGCTACTTGCTGAGATTCACATGTCAAATGAGGATATAGTGGCACGTATGCAAGTGTTACTTCAACAAAAACAGCAAGTAGGTTTGAATAAATAATGACAAAACAACCGAAAGAACGTGTAGATATTTTACTTGTAGAGCGTGGGCTATGTGAAACCCGTGAAAAAGCAAAGCGTTCCATAATGGCAGGCCTAGTGTTTTCAAATGAAATCCGTATTGATAAGGCTGGGGAAAAAATAGCTATTGATGCCCCATTACAAGTAAAAGGCTCTGATTTAAAATATGTTAGCCGTGGTGGCTTGAAACTAGAAAAGGCACTACAAATATTTGATATGTCTGTTGAGGGGAAGCTAATGCTTGACATTGGCTCCTCTACTGGAGGATTTACAGACTGCGCATTACAAAATGGTGCAAGGCATTGCTACGCATTAGATGTGGGTTCCAACCAGCTGGCCTGGAAGATTCGCTCTGATGAACGTGTCACAGTGATGGAAAAAACAAATTTCCGTTATACGACAGCAGCAGATTTAACAGAGGGCTTGCCAGAATTTGCAACCATTGATGTCAGCTTTATTTCATTAGCGCTAATTTTACCTGTTTTAAAAACCTTGTTGATGCCAGGAGGCGATGTGATGGCGCTCGTGAAGCCTCAGTTTGAAGCTGGGAAAGATAAGGTTGGTAAAAAGGGCATCGTTCGAGATAAAAAAGTTCATTTAGAGGTATTAGAAAAGACAGCAGCCATGGCGTCAGAGGTCGGCTTTGTCGTTAAGGATGCTTCGTTTTCTCCCATTACAGGAGGCGAAGGAAATATTGAATTTTTATTCCATTTAGTGAATCCTGTAGCGGATGAACAAATTCCTGCTTATACATCTTTTGATACACTCGTAGAAGAAGCGCATAACTCCCTAAAATAACACGTGCTCAATAGTTGAGCCGTGTTTTTTCTTGTACTTTTATGCTGAAAATGGTAGTGTGAATATACATATATTTAATTATTTATAAGAGGTGACTACTATGAATAAAGGACAAAGACATATACGGATTCGAGATATTATTGCCAATCATGAAATAGAAACACAAGATGATTTAGTCGATTTTTTAAAGGATGCAGGCTATAATGTGACGCAAGCAACGGTATCACGTGATATAAAGGAACTTCATCTTGTTAAAGTTCCATTACAGGATGGACGCTATAAATATAGCTTGCCCGCTGACCAACGTTTCAATCCTATGCAAAAATTGCATCGTGCATTGGCTGATGCATTTGTCAGCATTGATGGCGCATCGCATTTTTTAGTTATGAAGGCTCTTCCTGGTAATGCAAATGCTATTGCATCGCTGCTTGATCATTTAGATTGGCCAGAAATTTTAGGTACGATTTCTGGTGATGATACGATCTTAATTATTTGTCGTGATGAAAATGAGCGTGAAAATACAAAAAATCGCTTATTAGAAATGCTATAATTTAGCGTGGGAATTTGATACAGAGGTGACATTTTTGTGTTAAGAGAGCTTAGTATTCGAAACTTTGCCATTATTGAGGATTTGACAGTTAGCTTTTCAAATGGTTTAACTGTATTAACAGGAGAAACAGGTGCCGGAAAATCAATTATCATTGATGCCGTCCATTTACTTGCAGGCGGTAGAGGTAACTCTGAATTCATTCGTCATGGAGCAAGAAAAGCTGAATTGGGCGGTTTATTTCAAATCTCTAGTTCTTTGCATCCAGTTCATAAGAAGCTTGAAGAAGCAGGCATAGAGATTGAAGAAGATACCATTATTTTACGCCGTGATTTACATGATACTGGTAAAAGTGTTTGCCGAGTAAATGGAAAACTGGTGCCATTATCTGTACTTCGTGATATTGGCGCTAGTTTAATCGATATTCATGGTCAACATGAAAATCAGGAATTGATGGACGAAAAACAGCATATTTATTTGCTGGACCACTTTGCAGAGGAACAACTTGCTCCAATTCAGGAATTATACAGTTCCCAATATGAAGAATATCGTTTGCTAAAAAGAGAATTGGCATCTATTTCAATTGATGAGCAGTTAATGGCGCAGCGTATTGATTTATACCAGTTTCAAATGAAAGAGCTAGAGGATGCCAAATTAAGGCTAGGTGAAGAAGATGAGCTTCTTGATGAACGTCGCCGTTTGATGAATTTCAACAAGATTTTTGAGCGTTCTAATGAAGCCTATGAAGCGATTCAAGGTGAATCGAAAGGTCTTGACTGGATTGGCAATGCAATGGGTGCTTTAGAGGATGCTGCAAGAGTTGACGATCAGTTTAAAGAAGCCTCGGAAGCTGTAACCACAGCATTCTATTCATTACAGGATGCTGCCCATCAGGTCAAAAATGTATTAGATGAATTAGAATTTGACCCAGCACGATTAAATGAAGTGGAGCAGCGTTTAGCCCTATTCCAAAATTTAAAGCGTAAATATGGCTCAACTATAGAAGAGATATTAGCCTATTACGATAAAATTAAAACAGAGCTGAATGAGCTCTTAAATCGCGATGAAATTTTACAGGTTAAAGAGCGAAAAGTACTAAAAATGGAATCAGCGCTACAAGAGCTGGCAGTACAATTATCTGCTATTCGTAAAAAATCTGCACATGATTTAAGTGAGGCTATTATGGCTGAACTACGTGAATTACATATGGAAAAAGCAAAATTTATTGTTAATTTTGATGAATTATCATTTTTTGATGCTAATGGTAAAGACCAAGTTATTTTTTATATTTCCACAAACGTTGGCGAGCCACCAAAATCATTACCTAAAATTGCATCTGGTGGGGAATTGTCACGTATGATGCTGGCTTTAAAGACCATTTTCTCATCCTCAAACGGCATCACCTCTATTATTTTTGATGAGGTAGATACTGGTGTAAGTGGGCGAGTTGCACAGGCAATTGCAGAAAAAATTGCTGCAATCTCTATTAATTCTCAGGTTTTATGTATTTCACATTTACCACAAGTTGCTGCGATGGCAGATCATCATTATTTTATCAAAAAAGAAGTGGAACATGATCGA
Source organism: Lysinibacillus sp. GW821-FHT14F06 (assembly GCF_058803665.1). Lineage (NCBI taxonomy): Bacteria > Bacillati > Bacillota > Bacilli > Caryophanales > Bacillaceae > Lysinibacillus > Lysinibacillus sp. GW821-FHT14F06. Next base: position 146,326 of record NZ_JBXAPF010000002.1, on the reverse strand, counting down.
ACATTTACTTCATTGAATGAAATTGATACAGAAGCACGCATTGAAGAAGTAAGTCGCATGATGTCTGGTGCAGAAATTACTGACTTAACTTTACAGCATGCAACAGAGCTATTAAAGATGGCGAATGCCCGAAAAATACAAATGAGATAACCTTTTATCCAGAAACATTTTCGATGTTTCTGGGTTTTTTCATTTTGCACAAATATTTACCGCTTATAAGAATGCCACAACAACACATAGTAAAAAGACAAAAATGAAAAGGAGGTGTCGTATGTATCGTCGTTGGCGTCAATTTGTCATTTTGCCTATGCTCATCGTTTTATTATTCATGCCAGTTCAGGTATTTGCCGCAAAAAAGCTAATTCCGATGGGCGAAGCAATTGGAATTCAACTTCAGCTATCTCATGTATTTGTAGCACATGATGTGCTATTAGCTTCCAATCAATGGATGAAAGGAGGCGCTGTGATTGAAAAAATAAATGAAATACCTGTAAAAACGCTTGCAGATGCCAAACAGGCTGTTGCTCAGCAAGGGCAGCAGAAATGGACGATGAAAAGTGAAGGAAAAGAAGTAACCCTTGAGTTACAGGAGAAAGAAGCAGCACATGTTATTTCCTTTTTAAAAGATGAAACAGATGGAGTAGGAACATTGACGTACATTGATCCAGAGACAAAAAATTACGGTGCATTAGGCCATCAAATTGTCGATTCAACATTACAAGAAGCCCCTGTTTTTCGAGCTGGTTCCATTTTTTTAGCTTCGATTCAACAAATTCGTAAAAGTATACCTGGCCAACCCGGCTATAAAATTTCCTCCATTGAAAAACATCAGGAACGACTAGGGAGTATCGATAAAAATACCGTTTATGGAATTTTTGGTCGTTGGGAAGACGGCTATCCACAAAGTTTGCCAAAAGCAATTGAAATTATGCATGAAAAAGATATAAAAACAGGAAAAGCTGAAATCTACACGGCGATAGAGGGCAGTAAGGTGGAAACTTTTTCAATAGAAATTATAAAGATCGAAAATGAACGCCTTGAATTTATCATATCCGACGAAAAGCTCATTGAAAAAACAGGTGGTATCTTGCAGGGAATGAGCGGTAGCCCTATCATCCAAAACGGTCGTTTTGTAGGTGCTGTTACACATATGTTTGTGGAGGAGCCAAAAAAAGGAGCAGCTATTACTGTATCGGAAATGTTAAGAAAGTCATCATAAATAGTGGGGCTGCCTTTGGGTGGCTCCATTTTTTCATGAAAATTTGTTTTTTTTATATGTAATTCATCAAGTATTTCGTTTCTTTTATAAAGGGATTAGCGATAGTAAAAAAAAACTGTAGTTTTATCTCAGTTTTTTCACTAAAATAAAGAAGATGAGCATTCGACATTTTGCAGGTATTTATCATAACTTGTCGATAAAAAAAGAAAGTATCGGACTACATACTCATTTTTGGAAATAGAAAAGGTTTTTAAAACAAAAATGTCGAAAATTCCACAGTGTGCCAAAAATGGCATAAGGGGTAGGTTACGCTTTGAAGTGATTCAAAGCACAGTCCAGAAGGAGGAATTGAAATGACAAAGGTAAAGGTAGCGATTGCAGACGATAATCGTGAGTTATTAAAGACAATGGAGCAGTATTTTCAAGGGCATCCCGAAATAGAAATAATCGCAACTGCTTCAAATGGAAAAATTTGCTTACAAATGCTTGAGGAATTTACACCAGATATTTTACTCCTAGATATAATAATGCCTCATCTTGATGGTTTAGCGGTTTTAGAATCTATGTATCAAAATGAAAGAATGTCATCTATCCAAGTTATTATGTTAACGGCATTTGGTCAGGAAGATGTCATGAAACAAGCAGTAGACTTAGGGGCCTCCTATTTCATGTTAAAACCATTTGAATTTGATCAATTGGTTCAAAAGATTTTACATTGTGCTGGACAAAAAGCAACACTTCCTAAAAAGACAAGTGTTTTACAACCTACAGCGCCACAAAAATTGAATCAGCATCAACTAGATAGCACAATTACTGCCATCATTAAAGAAATCGGTGTCCCTGCACATATTAAAGGGTACTCTTATTTACGAGAAGCTATTCAAATGGTGTTCGAGGATATCGACTTATTAGGCTCTGTGACGAAAATTCTATATCCAGAAATCGCTAAAAAGTTCAATACGACTCCTTCACGTGTAGAGCGTGCTATTCGCCATGCCATTGAGGTAGCGTGGAATCGAGGTAATTATGAATCGATTTCGACGATGTTTGGCTATACAGTTCATCACTTAAAATCAAAACCGACAAATAGTGAATTCATTGCCATGATTGCTGATAAGATTCGCATTGATATGATGGCGAGCTAAACCTTGATATATCAAGGTTTGTAGCGATTGGCTTAGCGGAGAATGAATGGTAAATCAAAATTAGATAACGCTTATATAGCGAAAATTATAACGCCTTTTTAGACAGTTTACGCCGACTGTTTGAGGGGGCGTATTTTTTATGTCTATAAGTCAATTTTTAATCGAAATTGACCGTTATATGTTGGATTGTTCCGCAAAAGGCCTTTCGCCTAAAACGCTAAAATCGTATGAGCAAACGCTAAAACTGTTCAGAAGGTATCTTTTGGATAACTTTGAAATAGATGACGTTAAAAGCGTCAAGATAGAGCATATACGCGCTTATATTCGTTCTATCGAAGAAAGAGGTAAGTTCGAAATAAGTGCTGCAGAAACGCCTGTAAACTACCCAGAACGATGCAGCGATTTTGGCAAGCCGGTAAGTAAAACGACCATTATCGAATTATGTACATACCATAAAAGCATTTTAATCGCACTTATATTCAGAACAGCTTATACAGAGCAATCCTTTGAAAGGTTTAAAGAATGTGAAACCGGAGCAAAAATTAAGGTAATGCTGGAAGATAATGAATCGAAACGGTTTTTCCGTTCCCTCAATGTTAGGAAATTCGATCAATACCATGATTGGATAATAGCTCGATTAATCTTTGATACTGTAGAAGAATAGGAGAATTGTTGGAAGTTGTTGTATCTGATATAGATTTGCGAGGGAATGCGTTGTTATTACGCAAAACAGCATTATAAACGAGCTTGGTCGTTCTTTTTTGCGTTGAAATTGCGTGACCCCAAAACCCTCGGTTCTGACAGGCGCTTTCTGGTGCCCGCTATTTACACGCAATATTTTTTCATTTGAGGGGTAATCATACTAGTAGAAATAAATAATATACATTAACTTGAATTTATGTAAAAATAGGATTATGTATAATATATCAAATTATTGAAGGGGGAATTTTTATGGGATTATTTGATGGATTAATAGGAAATGCAACCGAAGTAAATTTGGAGAAATTACAAGAAGAATTAAAAGATTTATTGATACCTAACGAGACAATAAAAAATGCATACAAAGTCATAAGAGATACATTTATCTTTACTAATATAAGGCTTATTTTGATTGATAAACAAGGTGTAACGGGCAAGAAAACCGAGTATCATTCAATTCCTTATAAAAATATACTTCATTTTTCTGTAGAAACTGCGGGGACATTTGATTTAGATGCAGAATTAAAAATATGGGTTTCGGGTAGTGCTCTACCTATACAAAAAAACTTTAATAAATCGACTAATATTTATCAACTTCAAAGTGTATTAGCGGAATACGTTTTAGGATAGCTATTAAGTTGAGCGGTCAACATTTTTTATGTTGGTCGTTCTTTTTTTGCCTACCTATCCAGTTCGCTATATCCCGCTCGTCTGCTGCTAACGACTTCTACGCAATATTTTTAATTCCTCAAGGTAAAAATTTAAATCGTGTTTCTTCCTATATAAATAAATATAAAACGCAAACTGACGCAACAGGGTATATTTAAAAAAGGAGTGACGCACTTCTAACGCATTCATATCAAGGGTTTTTAGTGAAAATTAAGGGTTGCAATTGCAATTTATCCACGGGAAATGTATAGTTTTTTCAGCGCAAAAAATAATATTTATCGGTAATAGATCAAAGCAGTTAAATTGAAGATGAATGTAAAAGAAATGTCCTTATTTTCGGGTTATTCTATTTCTAGGATTTATGGACATTTACAGGAAATTAGACTTATTGACGAAGAGTTTGCGTTTGGGAGCGATGGTGTCACTATATTTTCTTTAGATGAATCCGCAGCTTATATGATAATGTTACGAACTATTGAGGCAACAGGAAGAGTTAAAAAGGGTATAGTTGCATTATGCAAGGCGTTAGGTAAATATGAGTCGTGTAAAACTGCGAAGGCTTCCGGTAGAATGACTGGTAAACTTTCGCTATATAAAAATTATCTAAAACGCAATGAATCGAGGTAATTATGAATCGATTTCGACGATTTTTGGCTATACAGTTCATCACTTAAAATCAAAGCCGACAAATAGTGAATTCATCCCAATGATTGCGGACAAGATTCGTATTGATTTGAAGGCGAGCTAAAAAGGAGAATGACCTGTAGCCATTATTTATAAATATTATAATATTCAAAGCGCCTGTATAAGCAGTCCTTAAACTGTTTATGAGGCGTATTTTTTTCATTTAGTTAAGAAGACCTAATACATATTTGTGAAATTTATGACAAAAACAGCATCTATACGATAAATTAATTAAAAATTTAGTAAATAGCATGATTATTTACGGTTGTTTTATACAATTATGATAAGTGAATAGCATATAGTAAGTAAAATATTTCCTTTAAGTAGTAAATAACAGCTAAAACTGATAGAAAAAATATAAAATACGGTAGAATGACTTACTGATAAAGTAGGGGTATTTTCTTTCTGAGTAGTGACAATTGTCTCTAAACAAATGTAAATAGATTGTATATACTTACAGATAGAGGGAAGGAGGAGGTAGCTTGATTCTAGTTCGGAATGATAACTTCGAAATATCAGAAGAAAATGGAAAAGTATATATGATAACTTTCAGTGCTGGTTTTCCTTTAAAAGAATTTGATAGTATTTTACGCAGTCATCCCCGCCTAAAGTTGTCTAATTTTTCAATATTAAAAAATGTATTAGCGACCGAAAGTATAAATCCTGTTGAAATCGGACGTTGGCTTCCGAATGTGGAAGCTGAAATTGCACGAGATAAAATGTCTGCCTCTATATTTATCTACGAAACACATGATTATATTCAAAAAAATAAAGAAAAATTATCAAATCAAATTCTAGAAAAGCTTGAAGATGAAGGAATTGTAAATGGAATTTTGGATTTTGATATTTCCAAAATTGAACCAGGAAAGGCATTTTTAATTGCTCAAGGAACACTGCCTGTAGCAGGAACTGATGCACAAATTACATACTTACCTAAACCAGAGAGAAAGCCAGTGATTCGAGAAGATGGAAAAGCTGATTATTATGATATGAATTTTATCTCTGAAATTTCTGAAGGGTCATGGCTTGGCGAAAAAATACCTGCGACTTTAGGTAAAGCAGGGAAAAATGTGCTAGGTGATACGATTGCTGCTGCACCAGGTCGAGATTTTCCCATAAAATACGATAAAAAATCAGCCTATGAAGTGGAGGAGAATGGGAAGATTGTTATCCGTTCCAAAATTGCGGGCGTATTAGATGATGTCAAGGGCATGATAGGTGTTAATCGACATTTGCCTATTCATGGTGACGTTGGTGTTGAAACTGGAAATCTTGAATTTAATGGCTCATTAAGCATAAAAGGAACAGTGACTTCTGGCTATACGGTTATTGCTACAGGAGATATTTCTATTGAAGGTGCCGAAGGTGTAAGTGGTGCCAAGCTTATAAAATCTATAGAAGGTGATGTCTATATTCGTGGTGGCATTTTTGGTCTTGGTTCAACATTAGTGGAGGCAGGTGGCAATATTTTCGTCAAGCATGTTAATGAAGCCAATTTAGTCGCAGCTGATAGTATTCATATAGGCTTTTACTCATTAGGATCACAGCTTACTGCACATTCCATCTTTGTGGACGAACGAAAAGGTAAGATTATTGGAGGTCGAGCAGTAGCTAAAAATACAATTGTCACAGCCATATCTGGAAACCGTTTAGAACGTCGAACAGATTTAATTATTGAAAGTGTCAATAAAAGAGAAAGCTATTCTCTTATGCAAGAGAAGGCAACTCACTTAAAACAATTGCAATCAGATATTTCAATACAAGAGGGAAAAATTAAAAACTTATTACCAATCCTAAATCAAATGACGAAGGAGCAAGTGGCTACATTTGAGGAAGCGAAGCAAGTCTTAACAAAATTGAAGGCAGAGGCAGTGACAATTGACCGTGAAGTAAAACTAATGATGGATGAAATGCGCCATGCGGGTAAAGAGGAAATTACTGTGACAAAAGAAGCGCATCCAGGCACATATATTCAGATTGGCAAAAAATCATCCCTATTAAGTAAAATGACCAATGGTAAATTTATCCTCGAATTCGGTGAGTTAAATGTCTAGCCAATCGTCCATTCCTGTGTTTGCACATCGAGGAGCGTCAGCTTATGCACTTGAAAATAGCTTTAGGGCTTTTGAGAAGGCATTGGAGCTGGGTGCGGATGGCATTGAGTTGGATATCCAATTGTCAAAGGAAGGAATTCCGGTTGTCTATCATGATCCACAGCTATCAAGATTAGTTGGCATCAATAAACTTGTGAATGAATGTACAGTAGAGGAGCTACTTGGCTTTAAACTTGGAAAGCCCTGGAGACGTTTTTTTTCTTCGTACAAAATTCCAACATTGGATGCCGTTTTAGCATGGGCAAATTCCCAGCAGCTACCCCTTAATATTGAATTAAAATCAACGATCCTTGATAATAAACATGCACTTATTCAAATGCTTCATGGACTTATTTTGCCTGTTGGCAGTCATTTTTCATCATTTCACTATGAGCTATTAGAAATTGTGAAACAATATAGATCTGATTTTGAAACAGCACTTATTGCAACCAAAAAATTAAAATGGGATTTGCTCAGTGATTATAAAGCAATTGACAACGTGCATATGCATAAAAGGTATTATAAACCAAGATATTTAGAGGCATGTGTTGCAAGTGATAAAGCATGTCGATTTTATGCGATTGATGGTAATGAGGCATTTTTGACAAACCCGCATCCTTCGGTAATTGGTTGGATTACTGATTATCCTGACAAAGTAATTTCAAAACAGAACCGTCAATAAAAATAGCTATCCAGTAAGTCGAATATGACTTAGGTGGATAGCTATTTTTATTTTTTTTGAAAGCGCGGAGCCACTTTTCCATTTTTTCGATCGCGGTGGAGTAAAAAGCCTGCGAAGAAGCCAAATCCTATTACAAAGAGAATGACGCCCACAACGAACTGTAACCATAAAAACGGGAAAGGTGCAATCAGTTTACCAAATAATGTATCACGCATGAATTTAATGCCACCTGCAGCCATAAGACCTGGAATAAGCATTACAATAAATGCAGCTAAACGAGCCATGCATGTCCCTCCTTATTCCTAAGTTTAATTGTACCTGTGGTTAATGGAATGTCAAGAAACGTTATTTCACTATGTGCCTGCTGAAGCCATGAGCACGTAGGACATAAGCTAGAAACTGTAACAGAATGTTTAGAAAATTCTTACTTAATCAAGAATATGTAATAATAGTTGCGAAATTGTGAAATTGTCAGTATTGTAAAATTAAATGGAGCATTATTATCCATTACTAAACAATTTTTATTGTTATTTAAAACTTGATTGGATGGGCATTTGGGGATGCACTTTCCAAAGCAAAGGGGCGAGTTTTCATGGAAATCTTCAAGTATATGGAAAAGTATGATTATGAACAATTGGTATTTTGCCAAGATGAAGCATCAGGGTTAAAAGCGATTATCGCAATCCATGACACAACACTTGGACCAGCATTAGGCGGGGCACGAATGTGGACATATGCATCAGAAGAAAATGCAATTGAGGATGCATTGCGTTTAGCACGCGGCATGACCTATAAAAATGCAGCTGCTGGTTTAAACCTTGGCGGTGGAAAAACGGTCATTATCGGTGACCCATTTAAAGATAAAAATGAGGAAATGTTCAGAGCTCTAGGTCGTTTCATCCAAGGTCTTAATGGCCGCTATATTACCGCGGAGGATGTTGGTACAACAGTAACAGATATGGATTTAATCCATGAAGAAACAAATTATGTAACTGGTATTTCTCCAGCCTTTGGTTCATCAGGTAATCCATCTCCAGTAACAGCGTACGGTGTTTATCGTGGTATGAAGGCATCAGCAAAAGAAGCCTTTGGATCTGATTCACTAGAGGGACGTACCATTTCTGTACAAGGGCTAGGAAATGTTGCTTACAAGCTTTGCGAGTACTTACATAATGAGGGTGCAAAACTTGTTGTGACAGATATTAATCAAGCAGCAATTGATAGAGTTGTTCATGATTTTGGCGCAACTGCTGTGGCACCAGATAACATCTATTCACAGGAAGTGGATATTTTCTCACCATGTGCATTAGGAGCAATATTAAATGATGAGACGATTCCACAATTAAAGGCAAAGGTTATTGCTGGTTCAGCTAATAACCAATTACAAGATTCTCGACATGGTGATCTTTTACATGAACTAGGAATTGTTTATGCTCCTGATTATGTTATCAATGCAGGTGGGGTTATCAACGTTGCTGATGAGTTATATGGCTATAACCGCGAACGTGCGATGAAGCGTGTTGATGGTATTTATGACAGTATTGAAAAAATCTTTGCCATTTCTAAACGTGATGGCATTCCTACGTATGTAGCGGCTAATCGTTTAGCAGAAGAGCGAATTGCGCGAGTATCTAAATCACGTAGTCAATTTTTAAAAAATGAAAAAAATATTTTACACGGTCGTTAAAAATCGCTTAATTATTAGAGAAGTCGCATTGTCGACTTCTTCTAACTTTAAATAGAAATTTAGTAGCTTAACTGAAATTAAGCTAAAGCCCTATAAAGGGATGAAATGGATTTTCCTTGTAATATCCTATGTGAGTGCAGGATAGGCGGCTTTAGCACTTTTCTCATAAGGGGGAATCAATATGGCTCAAAATTATGATGTTGTCATTTTAGGCGGAGGTACAGGAGGCTATGTTGCAGCAATTCGTGCGGCACAGTTAGGTTTAAAAACAGCCATTGTTGAACGTGAACGACTTGGTGGCACATGCTTGCATAAAGGCTGTATACCGAGTAAGGCCTTACTTCGAAGTGCGGAAGTGTATCGTATGGCCAATAAAACGGCTGCTGAATTTGGTGTAGATATTGAAGGAGTTACATTGCAGTTTGATAAAGTGCAGGCTAGAAAACAAGCGATTGTTGAGCAATTGAGCCAAGGTGTGAATACACTGATGAAAAAAGGTAAAATAGATGTTTATCAGGGAACAGGAAGAATTTTAGGTCCTTCCATCTTTTCACCAATGCCAGGTACTATTTCAGTTGAAATGAGTAATGGTGAGGAAAATGAAATGCTTGTGCCAACAAATGTTGTGATTGCAACAGGTTCGAAGCCAAGAGAAATGGCTGGACTATCAATTGATGGAAAATTTGTAATGAACTCTGATCATGCATTACAAATGGAAGAACTACCGAAGTCATTGTTAATCGTTGGTGGCGGCGTTATCGGTATCGAATGGGCATCAATGCTTTGCGATTTTGGGGTATACGTAACGGTCATTGAATATGGACCATCGATTTTACCAGCAGAAGATGCAGATATTGTCAAAGAAGTGACGAAGCAACTTGAAAAAAGAGGCGTTCGTATTGTGACAAATGCTCGTTTAGATACAGGAACATTCAAAATTGAAAATGATAACGTTTTCATTTCTGCCAAAGTTAACGAAAAGGATGAATTATTCGAGGCTGATAAACTATTACTTTGTGTAGGACGTGAAGCGAATACACGAGATATAGGTTTAGAAAATACAGAAATTGAAATTGAGAATGGGTATATTAAAGTCAATGATTCGTATCAGACAAAGGAATCACATATGTATGCCATAGGAGATGTGATTGGTGGTCTGCAATTAGCACATGTAGCTTCACACGAAGGATTATGTGCCATTGAACATATTGCCACAGGTAAAACAGAGGCACTAGACGTACTCAAGGTGCCGAAATGTGTTTACTCCTTCCCAGAGGTTGCAAGCATTGGCTTAACCGAAAGTGCTGCTAAGGAACAGGGCTTTACCTTAAAAGTAGGAAAGTTTCCATTCAAGGCGATTGGTAAAGCGCTTGTAAATGGAGAGACAGACGGCTTTGTAAAAATTGTTGCAGATGAAGAAACGAATGATATTCTGGGTATTCATATGGTAGGGCCGCATGTAACGGATTTAATTGGTGAAGCATCACTTGCTAAATTACTTGATGCAACGCCATGGGAGGTTAGTCAGGCTATTCACCCACATCCGTCTCTGAATGAGGTGCTAGTAGAATCAGCATTAGCTGTTGATAATCGTGCCATTCACTTTTAAAATTTATCATTCCATAATTAATGTGTGGGAAGATTATATACTTAAGTTGTTTCTTTACAATACGAAAGGGGTGTTCGTATGCAAGATGTTCAAATCAAGCATGAGGATTTAGGTTTATCAAATGAAGATGTACTTGCAATATTCGAAACAATGTTAATGGCAAGAAGACTAGATGAGCGTATGTGGTTATTAAACCGCTCAGGTAAAATTCCTTTTGTTATTTCTTGTCAGGGACAAGAGGCAGCACAAGTTGGAGCGGCCTTTGCACTCGATAAAGAAAAGGATTATATTGCACCATACTATCGTGATATGGGTGTTGTTCTACATTTCGGTATGACACCAAGAGAGCTAATGTTGTCTGCATTTGCCAAAGCAGAAGATCCAAACTCTGGTGGTCGTCAAATGCCAGGTCATTTTGGTCAAAAGAAAAATCGTATTTTAACAGGATCATCCCCTGTTACAACGCAAGTTCCACATGCAGTGGGTGTTGCACTTGCGGGACGTCTACAAAAAGAGGATTTTGTTTCTTTCGTTACACTCGGTGAAGGTTCTTCTAACCAAGGGGATTTCCATGAAGGAGCGAATTTCGCTGGTGTGCATAAGCTTCCTGTTATTATAATGGTAGAAAATAATCAATATGCAATTTCTGTGCCAGTTGAACGCCAGTTAGGCTGTGCGAAAGTATCGGATCGTGGCATTGGCTACGGTATGCCAGGTGTTACGGTTGATGGTAAATGCCCATTACAAGTCTATAAAGTGGTGAAAGAGGCAGCTGACCGTGCGCGTAATGGCGGCGGTCCGAGTTTAATAGAAACCGTGACATATCGATTAACGGCTCACTCTTCCGATGATGATGATCGTCAATATCGTACTGCTGAAGATATCGCAGAAGGGAAGGCAAAGGATCCTATTTTACTATTTGAAAAGTATCTTATGGATACGGGTGTAATGTCAGAGAAGCTACGTTCAGAAATCGAGGAACGTGTCATGTCTGAAGTAAATGAGGCTACTGATTATGCAGAAGCTGCTCCATATGCACAACCAGAGCATGCCATGAAATATGTTTATGCACCAGTGGACGGAGGTGACGTGTAATGGCAGTGATGTCTTATATTGATGCGATTACATTAGCGATGAAAGAAGAAATGGAACGTGATGAACGTGTTTTCATTTTAGGAGAGGATGTTGGTCGTAAGGGTGGTGTATTTAAAGCAACTGCTGGTTTGTACGATCAATTTGGTGAATATCGTGTACTTGATACGCCCCTTGCAGAAAGTGCTATAGCCGGGGTTGGGATTGGCGCTGCGATGTACGGTATGCGCCCAATTGCTGAAATGCAATTTGCTGATTTCATTATGCCTGCTGTGAACCAAATCGTTTCTGAGGCAGCAAAAATTCGTTATCGTTCGAATAATGACTGGTCTTGTCCAATGGTAATACGTGCTCCGTTTGGTGGGGGGATACATGGAGCACTCTATCATTCACAATCGGTAGAGGCACTTTTCGCAGGAACGCCAGGATTGAAAATTGTTATTCCGTCAACACCATATGATGCTAAAGGTCTATTGAAAGCAGCTATCCGTGATGAAGATCCTGTGTTATTTTTTGAGCATAAACGTGCGTATCGCCTGATTAAAGGGGAAGTACCTGCGGATGATTACACATTACCGATTGGTAAAGCGGATGTTAAGCGTGAGGGAGATGACGTTACAGTCATTACGTATGGTTTAGCTGTACATTTTGCATTGCAAGCTGCAGAGCGACTAGCAGCTGATGGTATTTCAGCACATATTCTAGATCTTCGTACTGTATATCCGCTTGATAAGGAAGCAATTATTGAGGCAGCAAGTAAAACAGGAAAAGTGTTACTTGTTACAGAGGATAATAAAGAAGGTAGTATCATGAGCGAGGTGGCAGCCATCATAGCTGAGCATTGTTTATTTGATCTTGATGCACCGATTCAACGCCTTGCAGGACCAGATGTTCCGGCAATGCCCTATGCCCCAACAATGGAAAAGTATTTTATGATAAATCCTGATAAAGTAGAGCGGGCGATGCGTGAACTAGCTGCCTTCTAAATAGAAGGGGCTTCTTCACAAATTGGAAAAGTATTTAGTGAAAATCTTTGATCAATGAGTGTTGCAAATGCTTATTGTCAAAGCAAGGAAAAACCTCGGTCGAATAGTCCATTTTGAGAACTGTTTTCTTGCAGTATCCTGGTGGCTGTTCATTCGTAATGGTGTGTCACATATAAATACAGCTTGGCTTAAATGGATGGGAGGAATAGATGATGGCGATTCAAAATATCACAATGCCACAGCTCGGTGAAAGTGTAACAGAAGGAACAATTGAAAAATGGCTTGTAAAGCCTGGTGATACAGTAAAAAAATATGATCCACTAGCAGAAGTTGTAACAGATAAAGTGAATGCAGAAATCCCTTCATCTTTTGAAGGTATTATTACAGAGTTGCTTGCAGAGGAAGGTCAAACGTTACCAGTTGGTGCAATAGTCTGCTCTATTGAAATCGCCGGTGACAGCGAGTTACCGCCTCCACCTCCAGCGAAGAAATCAGCAGTTAGTACGGCGATTTTAAATGCCGGTGTACAAAGAAAACAAGAAACACAACAAGCTACGACAGCTACAGTAGCACCACCAAAGCCAGTAAGGCAGGATAAAGTTCGTTATTCACCAGCAGTTCTTCGACTTGCACAGGAGCATGATATTGCACTCGATCAAGTCATAGGAACAGGCGAAGGAGGACGTATTACAAGAAAAGATCTTCTGACTTTGATTGAGGCAGGAACTGTGCCAACTACACAGCTAGAAACACCTGCTACTGATACTTCTGTACAGCAGTCAGCACCAGCTGTAGCAAATGTAACACCACAGAATGATATGAAACCAACTGCACCTGTACAGCCTTTGCAAGCAGGAGATATTGAAATACCTGTGACGAAAGTGCGTCGTGCTATTGCTAATAATATGGTAAGAAGTGTTCATGAAGTACCGCATGCTTGGATGATGATGGAAGTGGATGTAACTGATTTAGTCACTTATCGAGATAGTATAAAAACAGAGTTTAAACAAAAAGAAGGCTTTAACATTACGTATTTTGCATTCTTTGTAAAAGCTGTTGCACAAGCATTAAAAGAGTTCCCGATGATGAATTCTATGTGGGCAGAAGATAAAATTATTCAGAAACATGACATCAATATTTCCATTGCCGTCGCAACTGATGATGCTTTATTTGTGCCTGTTATAAAACACGCTGATGAAAAATCGATCAAAGGGATTGCAAGGGAAATTAATGAGCTCGCTGTCAAAGTACGAGCTGGAAAATTGTCAATGGATGATATTAAAGGCGGAACTTTTACGGTCAATAATACGGGCGCATTCGGCTCTGTACAGTCAATGGGCATCATAAATTATCCACAAGCAGCCATTTTACAAGTGGAAAGTATTGTAAAAAAACCAGTCGTTTTACCAGGTGGAATGTTTGCTGCACGAGATATTGTGAATTTATGTTTGTCATTAGATCACCGTGTATTAGACGGACTTGTTTGCGGTAAATTCCTAAATAGAGTGAAAGAAATACTCGAAAATACAAATAAATCTTCGACGTCAGTCTACTGATGACTTCTCGGAAACCTGTTGTATAACGGTTTCCGAATTTTTTTTTGCTTTTCGAGTCGCAATTTGTCATGTAGAATAACAAATAGAAACTACTAAGGGGGGAAGCTGATTAAGCGTCCGCATGTCAAACAACATGAAAAATATTGAATTTGAAAAGCCGTCCTATTCAGAATGGCAAGATGCAGCAATCAAGGCTTTAAAAGGGAAACCATTCGAGTCTCTTTTAACGAAAACAAGTGAAGGTGTTACATTAGAACCTCTTTACACACAAGAAAGTTTAGTAGCAAAACTTGGTGAAGAACTTGATAAACAAGTTGCCACAATCCGTTCCCTGCAAAATAGTCAAGTCTTTAAAGTGGCACAGCAAGTATATGCTGATACAGGCGAAGCATTTTTTGCTCAGCTTGATGATAGTTTGGCACGAGGAAACGAAGTAGTAACAATTGATAGCCGTGTTAATTTTGAATGGACTACAGAAATAGTAGCCAAATTAGCGACTTATTTCTCAGAATATTCGTTTAAAATTACGGTTGAAAATTCAAATGACCCATTATTAGCAGTATTCGACAACATTGCCATTGAACAACGAGAAGCTGCCAAAGGTTTCATCGTTTCAAAAAAACCTATCACTTTAACTGATTTTCCGAACGTGCGCTCAATCGGTGCAGATACTACTGTTTATCACAATCAAGGAGCAAATGCTGTACAAGAATTAGCATATGCACTTGCGTTTGCGGCTAAATATGCAGAGCAAGAAGAAAGCTTTGAAGCCTTTGCAAAGCAATTCTATGTATCCTTTGCAGTTGATACACAGTTCTTTACAGAGATTGCTAAACTTCGTGCTTTTAAAGTGCTTTGGAAAGCGTTCTCATCTGCTTATGGTACAGAAGAAAATATTAAAGTTCCAACGCTTGCAGAAACTTCATTAAGAAGCTTCTCAAAACTAGATGTTTATGTAAATCTATTACGTGCAGCAAATGAAGCGCTTTCTGGCCTGATTGGCGGGGCAGACGTCTTTACTGTTCATCCACATGATGCATTAACAAAGCCAACTGATCAATCAGTTCGTATCGCACGTAATGTATCTTTAGTTTTAAAAGAAGAAACAAATGTGTTAAAAGTAACAGACCCAGCTGGTGGCTCATATTTCATTGAGTCATTAACAGCTGATTTTGTGAAAGAAGCTTGGGCATTATTCTTAGATATTGAGGCTGCTGGAGGTATTGATGCTTATACTGCATCAGGTAAGTTAGCAGAAGAATTAGAGAAATCATACCAAGCTCGTATTAAAGCTACACAAACACGTAAGCAATCTCTAATTGGTACGAATATTTATGCAAATCCAGCAGATGTGCTTGAAAGTGAAAAAAACCCACTATTTGCAGAAATTAAGCGAATTGCTATACCTTTCGAGCAATTACGAGCAGAAATGACTGCTGCCAATGTGAAAACAGGAATCTTAGCATTAGGTACATTAAAAAGCTCGAAACCACGTGCTGATTTTGTATCTGGTTTCTTAAATACAGTAGGTTTAGTGCCAGAAAAAAGCGAACCAATTGCAACAGCTGAAGAAGCAGTGGCTTGGCTAAATGCTACAGAAGCAACCTATGTGGTGATTGCTGGCAATGATGATGATACAAAAGAATTAGTACCAGCTATTCTAGCGGGTAAACCTGCTAATGTACTTGTAGATGTTGCAGGGAAATTTAAAGACGAAGAAGAAGCTTGGTTAGCAGATGGCTTAAGCGGCTTTATTTTCGCAGGACAGAACATCATTGAAAAATTAAATTCAGTGTTCGCTAGCATGAAGGAGGTCCAACGATGAGCAAGCCAAATTTTAGTGCAGTTGAAATCGAAAAAGTATTAGCAGCTGAAGCACCTTTGGCGTCAGAAGAAAAATTTATGACGAATGAAGGTATTGAGATTAAAGATATTTATACAAAAGAAGATATTAAAGATGCAAAACATTTAAATGATGTGGCAGGTATTGCACCAAACACACGTGGTCCATACCCTACGATGTATGTAGCACGTCCTTGGACTGTTCGCCAATACGCGGGTTTCTCTACAGCTGAAGAATCCAATGCATTCTACAAACGTAATCTGGCGATGGGGCAAAAAGGTCTTTCTGTTGCTTTTGACTTAGCTACTCACCGTGGCTATGACTCCGATCATCCACGCGTAACTGGGGATGTTGGTAAAGCTGGGGTTGCTATTGACTCTGTCGAAGATATGAAAATCCTATTTGACCAAATTCCTTTAGATCAGATGTCCGTGTCAATGACAATGAATGGTGCAGTATTACCAGTATTGGCATTCTATATCGTTGCAGCTGAAGAGCAGGGGGTTACACCTGACAAGCTTGCTGGTACGATTCAAAACGATATTTTAAAAGAATACATGGTTCGTAATACTTATATTTACCCACCAGCAATGTCTATGAAAATTATCGCAGATATTTTTGAATATACAGCGAAATTTATGCCAAAATTTAACTCTATTTCAATCTCTGGTTACCATATTCAAGAAGCAGGAGCAACTAATGACATCGAGCTTGCTTATACATTAGCAGATGGTCTTGAATATGTCCGTACGGGCTTGAAAGCTGGAATTGATATTGATGCCTTTGCACCGCGTCTATCGTTCTTCTGGGCAATCGGTATGAATTATTATATGGAAGTTGCGAAAATGCGTGCTGCTCGTCGTATTTGGGCGCAAATGATGTCTACGTTCAACCCGAAAAATTCAAAGACGTTAGCACTTCGTACACATTCACAAACATCTGGCTGGTCTTTAACGGAGCAAGATCCATTTAATAACGTAACACGTACATTAATTGAGGCTAATGCATCCTCAATGGGTCATACACAATCACTTCATACAAACGCGTTGGATGAGGCCATAGCTTTACCAACAGACTTCTCTGCTCGTATTGCACGTAATACGCAGTTATTCTTACAGGAAGAAACGGCTATGACGAAAGTGATTGATCCATGGGGTGGTTCATACTATGTGGAGAAATTAACGGAAGAAATTACAAAATCTGCATGGGCATTAATTGAAGAGATTGAAGAACTGGGTGGAATGGCGAAAGCGATTGAAACAGGTCTTCCAAAAATGAAAGTCGAGGAAGCTGCGGCTAAACGCCAGGCGAAAATTGACTCTAAATCAGAAACAATTGTTGGTGTCAATAAATATCGTCTAGAAAAAGAAGAGCCTATTGATATTCTTGACATCGACAACACATTAGTGCGTCAAAAACAAATTGAGCGCTTAGAATCAATGCGCGCGGCTCGTAATGAAGAAGAAGTCCAAAAACATCTTGCCCGACTAACAAAGGCTGCAAAAGAAGGTGGAGAAAACTTATTAGCCGTAGCGGTAGATGCAGCGCGTGCTCGTGCGTCTTTAGGGGAAATTTCAGATGCAATTGAAGTTGTCTCTGGGCGTCATAAAGCAATCATCCGTTCCATTTCTGGTGTTTACTCTGCAAACTTCTCTGATGAGGAGCAGATTCTTGAAGTAAAACAAATGACAGACGAATTCCTAGAAAATGAAGGACGTCGCCCACGTATTTTAGTGGCAAAAATGGGACAAGATGGTCATGATCGCGGTGCCAAAGTTATCGCAACGGGCTATGCTGACTTAGGTTTTGACGTAGATATTTCTCCACTATTTATGACACCAGAAGAAACAGCGCAAATGGCGGTTGAAAATGACGTGCATTGTATCGGTGTTTCCTCTTTGGCAGCAGGTCACAAAACATTAGTTCCTGCACTGGTATCTGAACTAACAAAGCTAGGTCGTGAAGATATTATCATTATAGTTGGTGGTGTTATTCCAGCACAGGATTATGAATTCCTTTATGAAGCTGGTGCCGTAGCCATCTTTGGTCCAGGTACAGTAATTCCTGTATCTGCCATTAAAATTATTGAAGAAATCTACAAACGCTTAGGCTATGAGGAAGTGTCTAAGTAATGGACAAAAACAAAGAGATGCAGGATAGTGCACTATTTGTCATGGATGGAGTAGCAGCATCTCACGATGGTATGCAATATGGTGTACCAAAAAAATTCCGAAAGAAAAAAGCTGACAAAATTGACATACAGGGGCTTGCTCGTGAGGTAATGGCAGGTTCCCGTACTCAATTATCAAAGGCGATAACACTCATTGAAAGCTCAAATGCCGTGCATAAAGCACAGGCACAAGAGCTTTTACAGGAGCTTCTACCACATACAGGAAACAGTGTTCGTATTGGCATTACAGGGGTTCCTGGTGCTGGAAAAAGCTCATTTATTGAGGCTTTCGGAACGATGCTTTGTGAGATGGGGAAAAAAGTAGCAGTCCTAGCTATTGATCCGAGCTCCTCACTATCAGGGGGAAGTATTTTAGGTGATAAAACACGTATGGAGGAGCTTGTGAAGAAGTCGAATGCATTTGTTCGACCATCTCCTTCAGCTGGTACCCTAGGGGGTGTCCATAAAAAAACACGTGAAACAATGCTAGTTTGTGAAGCTGCTGGCTATGATGTTATTTTAATTGAAACTGTCGGTGTTGGACAAAGTGAAACATATGTCCGAGGGATGGTTGATTTCTTCTTGTTGCTGGTATTAACAGGAGCTGGTGATGAGCTACAAGGCATGAAAAAGGGCATTATGGAATTAGCTGATGCTATCGTTGTGCATAAGGCAGATGGAGATAACGTACGTTTAGCCAAAAAAACTGTATCAGAGTATAAGCAAATATTGCATTTCTTACAGCCAGCTACGCCAGGATGGATGTCTACTGCTATGCCAGTTAGTTCATGGGAAAAACGTGGCCTCGACAAAGTATGGAGGACAATAGGAGAATTTAGACAAACAGTTGAAGCAAATAATTACTGGTCAATTAGACGTCAAAATCAAACCAAGGATTGGTTCCAATCAATGATTACTGACCATTTAATTGATGCGTTTTACGGTAATCCAGAGCGTAAGGAACAAGTGCAACTGTTAGAACACCAAATTTTAAATGGACAGCTGACAGTAACACAAGGTGTAGATCGTTTATTTAGCGATAATCAATCACAGCAATAAACTGTTGCTCTATCTTCATTCAGCAAATGTGTTAGTGTCGAAAGCGTCGAAACCAAGACGAAATTAATGAGCAAGTAGGTGCACAAAATCGCCACTAACTGCTATGATAGGAGATGTATTAGTGTCAGTCTAAAGTCTAAGGTGACACGAACTTGAAAGGAGCTATCGCTATATGAATATGGATTATGATTTATTTATGCAAGAAATTTTAAAAACAGCACGTGCAGAAATTGAGGCTGCTGGTTATGAGCAGCTACGCACACCAGAAGCTGTTGAAGAGGCGTTTGCTCGTCCAGGTACAACATTAGTCATGGTCAATTCAGTATGTGGCTGTGCAGGAGGTATTGCACGTCCAGCAGCAGCACAAAGTGTTCATTATGATAAACGTCCAAATCATCTTGTTACAGTTTTTGCTGGTCAAGATAAAGAAGCAACGGCAGCTGCTCGTTATCACTTCGGTGAAGATCACTTACCATCCTCTCCATCTTTTGTACTGTTAAAGGATGGACAAGTGGTAGCTGAAGTTGGGCGCTATGAAATTGAAGGTCACGATCCAATGTCTGTTGTGACAAATTTACAAGCAAACTTTGAAGAATACTGCGATGAACTTTAATATTATTCATTAATTAATTTGATAAGATAAACGCCCCGCAGCAACATTACTAGTTGCGGGGACTGTTTCTTATCAATAAGAGTAGATATTTGTATATTCAAAGGTACTAATAGCGAAAATATATTTGGAATTTTTTAAATATTAGCTAAATGATTTACCTGAAAAAATTGAATTGATTTAATGAATAGAATAAGTGAAGAGTAATGGAGGACAGGAGGCAGTCGACTTGAAGAAGTTTTCAATCGGCTATCGTACATTAAAAACGGCAACTGGTGCAGCCATTGCAATAGCCATTGCCCAGTATTTCGAATTAGCTTCTTATGCATCTGCTGGTATTTTAACAATACTTTGTGTACAGCCAACGAAGAAAAAATCCCTTCATGCTGCTTATACACGATTTGTCGCAAGTATTATCGGTATGCTTTATGCCTTTTTGAGCTTTGAGCTATTTTCATATCACCCATTCACACTAGCGGGGATGCTCATTATTTTTATCCCCACAATTGTGTCATTGAAGGTAGCAGACGGCTTTGTCTCAAGTGCGGTAATTATTATGCATATTTATGCTGCTGAAAAATTTTCATGGACATTGGTTTCTAATGAATTTACTTTAATGGCAATTGGCTATGGGACAGGAATAGCGATTAATATGTATATGCCAGATATTCAAAAGGAATTAAATTACTATCGAGTTAAAATTGAGGAACTATATAGTAAAATTTTTTTAGAAATTGCTAACTATTTAAGAGAAGGCGATACATTGTGGGATGGACGAGAAATAATTGAAGCCATTACAGCTTTAAATAATGCGAAATCATTAGCCTTTAAAGATGTTGAAAATCATTTTATGAGACGAAAAAATGATTACTATGTCTATTTTGATATGCGTGAACAGCAGCTCGAAATTATTGAAAGAGTACTCCCAAAAATAACGGCGTTACCTGTTATAGTACAAGAGGCGACGATAGTGGCTGACTTTGTTCAAGATCTTGCTGAGCATGTTCATTCAGGAAATACGGCTAGTCATTTTAGGGAGAAGCTAGAGCAGGTTAGGAAAGATTTTGCCCAGTTACCGCTGCCGCAAAATCATGAGCAATTTTTAGCACAGGCAGCGCTTTATCAATTTATCGAAGAAATGGATCGGTATTTAGAAATTAAACAGTCTTTTAAGGGTTTAAAGGTAAAGAAAGAGCGCCCGCAGTAATGCGGACGCTATGCCTTTTATGCTAACATGGATAAACCAAACGCTAGAGATGAAATTACCATGATCGCTATCATTGCATAAACAACGATTTTTTGAAATTTTTTATTGCTCATATGCTCGTTCGCTCCTTCTTTTCTTATAAATAGTTTAGCAAATCTGAAAAATTTCTCAAGTAGTAGAGTTTTGACAAAAAAGTCTGTAAAATAGAAGATGTACCATAACAGAAGGAGATGTCACCATGGAGAAAGTAGACCATATTGGGATTGCGGTGCGTGATCTTGATGAACGCATTACATATTATACAGAAACTTTAGGCTTAAAGTTGTTAAAAGTGGAAGAGGTTGAATCTCAACAGGTTCGTGTTGCATTTATAGATGCTGGCAACGTGAAAATCGAATTATTGGAACCGATGAGTGAAAAAAGTGCCATTCATGGATTTATCGAAAAACGTGGAGAAGGTATTCACCATGTAGCTTTCGGTGTGACAGGGATTCGTGAGCGTATGGCAGAGCTTCGTGAAAAAGGCGTACGTCTTTTATCAGAAGAGCCAGGACCAGGTGCTGGTGGCGCAGAGGTAGCCTTCATGCATCCTAAATCATCTTTCGGTGTGCTGTATGAATTATGCGATAAAAGTGGAAAAGGGGATAAGTGATTAGTATGGATATGTTCGACAAAATTAATGAGTTATATGACCGTAAGACGGTAATTGAACTTGGTGGTGGCTATGAGCGCATCGACAAGCAACATGAAAAAGGTAAATTAACTGCTCGTGAGCGCATTGAATTATTGCTGGACGAAGATACATTTTTCGAAATCAACCCATTCATTACACACCGTACAGTAGACTTCGGTATGGATAAGATGGAAGGACCTGGTGATGGTGTAGTAACTGGTTTCGGTAAAATTAATGGACGTTCTGTTTACTTATTCTCGCAAGATTTCACTGTATTTGGTGGAGCGCTTGGTGAAATGCATGCGAAAAAAATGGCCACAGTAATGGATCTTGCTGCGAAAAACGGTACACCATTCATTGGTATTAATGATTCTGGTGGTGCACGTATTCAAGAAGGTGTACTTTCACTTGATGGATACGGTCATATTTTCTATCGTAATGCCATCTACTCTGGCGTAATCCCTCAAATTTCAGTAATTATGGGACCATGTGCTGGAGGTGCTGTATATTCTCCAGCCATCACAGACTTTATCCTAATGGTTGATAAAACATCTCAAATGTTCATTACAGGACCTAAAGTAATTGAAACGGTTACAGGTGAAAAAATCTCTGCAGAAGATTTAGGTGGTTCTAAAGTAAATAACGCTGTAAGTGGTAATGCCCACTTCCGCGCACCATCTGAAGAAGAAGCAATCGATCAAATTAAAAAACTATTAAGCTATCTTCCACAAAATAATAAAGAAAAAGCACCACGTCAGGCACGTCCAGAAGGTGATGACTACCGCCCTGAAATAGTAGATACTGTGCCGATCGAAACAACTCGCCCTTATGATGTACGTAAAGTAGTTGAGCAAGTAGTGGACGAAGGCTCATTTATGGAAGTTCACTCAGAATTTGCGAAAAACGTAGTAGTAGGTTTTGCACGTATTGCAGGTGAATCAGTTGGTCTTGTATGTAATCAACCAAAAGTACTTGCTGGTGGACTAGATATCGATTCTTCTGACAAAGCGGCTCGTTTCATCCGTACTTGTGATGCATACAATGTTCCAATCATCACATTTGAGGATGTTTCTGGCTTCTTCCCAGGCGTTAAACAAGAGCATGGTGGAATCATCCGTCATGGAGCAAAAATCCTTTATGCATACTCTGAAGCAACTGTACCGAAAATTACAGTTATTTTACGTAAAGCATATGGTGGTGCTTATGTTGCGCTTAACTCAAAATCAATTGGAGCTGACCTTGTATTTGCTTGGCCGAACGCTGAAATTGCGGTTATGGGTGCAGCAGGTGCCGCAAATATTATCTTTGCTCGCGAAATTGCAAAATCAGATGATCCAGAAGCAACACGTGCAGCGAAAATTGAAGAATACAAAGAAAAGTTCGCAAACCCATATGTTGCAGCATCTCGCGGTATGGTAGATGATGTTATTGATCCACGTGATACACGTATTAAGCTAATTCAAGGCTTAGACATGCTTTCAAATAAACATGAATCACGTCCAGAGAAAAAACACGGAAACATTCCACTATAAAATTTGTACAAGCCCAGTAGCCATTCGGTTGCTGGGTTTTCTTTTGACTGAAAGAAAATGACGAAAAATGATAATAGATGACAGATAATTGAAACATTTATTCTTTTCATCCGTACAAATAAATAAGAGGAGTTGGGATGAATGGAATGGAGACAATTACAAAATGAACAGGAAACAATACATGCACAATTAAGAAATGCCAATAAATTAAATGAACAAAAACGATTAATTGAAAAGCAACTTGAGCGTGCACAACAGGACATTTACAAACATTCTATAGCACTCAATCACATTCGAACGAAACTCGATAAGTTAGAAGGCTTTTCGTTTATGAATATGATTCGTACGTGGACGGGGCAACAAGATGAACTACGAGCAGAGAAAATTGATAAAGCAGCCGTTCTTGAATTAAAAATAAATGAAGCAAAAAAAATGCAAGAAGATTTAACAATTGATTTAGCACAAGCTAAGTCAAAGCTTACTCAAATTAATGAACAACATTTACAAGAAGCTTTAAGCCAGCTGAATGCTAGAAAGAAGGGTTACTTACAAGTACATGAGCCAGAGCAAGCAAAAAAATTAGAGCAATTAGCGCATGAAGAAATAGTAACGAAGCAACTAATTGTGGAAATGAAGGAGGCAGAAGAGGCTGGTGAAACTGCATTAACAAAGCTTGGGCAAGCGGCAGCTTCTCTACATTCTGCTAATGGTTTTTCAACATGGGATACGTTTTTGGGAGGGGGACTCATTGCTACGCATTTAAAGCACGATGCACTTAATCAGTCTGAAAATTATCTTCATGATGCTCAAATTGCTTTACAGCGATTTCATAATGAGCTTCTGGACGTCCATGATTTATCAACGAAATCATTACATGTTGAAACAGATGGTTTTGTCAAATTTGCAGACTATTTCTTTGATGATATTTTCTCAGCCTGGTCTGTCCACTCTAAAATTTCAACTGCTAGAGAGCAGGTATCTCGTGTGCAAGATGATGTACATAATACAATTTGGCGTTTACAGGATAAGCATCATAAAGCGGTTGAACATCTTCAGTCACTTGAGCGAGAGAAAGAGGCTATCTTCCAACTATAAGAAGCTTGTGAAAAGGGATAATCTCCCTCTTTCACAAGCTTTTTATCTTCATTCAGCAAATGTTTTTTGTATCGAAAGCATAGCGGCAGATACAGAAGACTCCTACCTCTACAAGTGGTGAGATGAATGCGGTTTTGTTTCCTTTTCAGTGGGTGTCCAAATACCTACTGAAATAGCGGAACTCAGTCTAAGAACGCCACGTCCTGTGGCAACGACTTAGTGACCAACATCATGTTGCTGTCGCTGCGTTAGCACTACGCTTTCGCACAAAAAACATCTGTTGGCCCAAAGCCTCCAGCGGATGTCACGGAATCGGAAAGGAGTTAATAAAGGATGTTAGCCTAAAATCATCGCGTCCATGCGATAACGCCTAACTGACCTGCCTCACGCAGGCCTAAGCACAAAGCCAATTCCGGACGCAATTATGCTGAGGCATAATTGATCTCCTTCCAAAAATTAGTCTCGTTCTGCTAGTGAATTATTTCAACTCCTCAAACGTTGTGCTAAAATAATACATATACTATAACGTGGAAATACACGTAAACTAAGGGAGTCTTACAACATGACAAGTCGTTTAGTAGAAGAGTTTTTTGAGCTGGTACAAATTGATTCAGAAACAAAATATGAGCATGTGATTGCGCCGATTTTAATCGACAAATTGACAGCGCTTGGTTTTACAGTAGAACAGGATGATGCTCATACACGTAATGGACATGGAGCAGGCAATCTATTGGCTACTTTAAAAGGTTCTTTGGATGTTGAACCAATTTATTTTACTTCTCATATGGATACAGTTGTACCAGGGAAAGGGATTAAGCCTTCTTTACGTGAGGATGGTTATATTGTGTCAGACGGTACCACAATTTTAGGGGCTGACGATAAAGCTGGGCTAGCGGCACTGTTAGAAATGGTGAAGCGTTTAAAAGAGCAAAATATTGAGCATGGGGATATTGAATTTATCATCACTGCTGGTGAGGAAAGTGGACTTGTTGGTGCTAAAGAATTAGACCCATCCAAAATTAAAGCAAAATACGGCTTTGCAGTGGACAGTGATGGTAAAGTGGGGGGAATTGTTACAGCAGCACCATATCAAGCAAAAATCTTCGCTAAAATTATTGGCAAAACTGCTCACGCTGGTGTGGCTCCAGAAAAAGGAGTGTCAGCAATTACAGTTGCTGCGAAATGTATAGCACAGATGAAGCTAGGCCGTTTAGATGAAGAAACTACAGCAAATATTGGTCGTTTTGAGGGTGGCCAGGCTACGAATATTGTATGTGATGAAGTAAATATTCTTGCAGAGGCTCGTTCAATTGATAAAACGAAGCTCGATGCTCAAACGAAGCATATGCAGGAGACATTTGAACAAATATCTGCATCACTTGGAGCAAGTGCTGAAGTAGAAGTAAAGCTGATGTATCCAGGATTCCGAGTAACTGAAACAGATAAAGTCGTTCAAATCGCAATGGCAGCAGTACGAAATATTGATCGCACACCAACGTTAGGGATTTCTGGAGGAGGATCAGATGCAAATGTAATTGCAGGATTTGGTATCCCTACGGTCAACCTTTCTGTAGGCTATGAAGATATTCATACAACAAATGAAAAAATTCCAGTAGAAGAATTAGAAAAATTAGCAGATTTACTAGTTGAAATTGTTAAAGAGTCTGCAAAAAAATAACAGCAGAAATTGAAGGATGTGACCGCATGGAGAGTGTAAAGGCAGTAGTTTTTGCTTGTGGAACTGAGGAATATGCAGTGCCTGTGGAACAAGCAATTTCGATTGAAAAATTAGAGCATATAACACCAATTCCTCATTTACCTAATTATCTTCTAGGCTTCACAAGAATTCGAGGTGAGCTTGTCCCAGTGCTTGATTTTGAACGTATTCTTTATAATCGTTCTTCAAATGCTGCAACAGCACGTATCATAGTCTTGAATACAGATGTTGTGAATTATGGATTACTTGTAACAGAGGCCCGTGAAATTCTAGATTTTGACACGTCTATCTTACAGCAGATGGGGCTTGTCAATTATTCAAAAACACGTTATTTTACAGCTGTAGCAAACTTAGAAAATCGTATGATTACTTATGTGGACCCAAAAATTCTAGTCAATTCACTAGAGGGAATTCGGGAAATTATTAATTATTTGCATAAAATGCTTGAAAATGAACAAGAAAACGTAGATGCTTGAATGCTCTACGTTTTTTTTATTTTCTATAGTAAAAATAACCTGTATGATTATTAGTCGATTTCACCGTATTTATAATTATTATGCATTTTTCCTACAGACATTTTCATTTGTCCAATGTATGATAAAAGAAAACAACTGTAAAAGGCAAACTTGTCGAAAGGGAAGGGCGCAAAGCCATGAGTCTAAACACTATTCTAGTGCATGATCGTCAGGTTGCCAGGTTCTATTATAGGAGCCTTGGCGAATAGAATGGAGCTGTAAGATATGAAACGTTGTTCAATATTAACAGTAACTATTGTTATTTTTGTTACGATTGCCAATACGCTCGGATTACCAAATGGGAGGGTAGACGCAGTGACCATGGAAGATAAGGCCACTTGGTTATGGGATACTTCAAAAATTATTGAGGATGAGGCAGGAATACTCTCGTTTTTAGAGAACAAACAGGTAAACAAACTGTATTTACAGATTGATATGGATATAGCAAATGCCGACTATAAGCGCTTTATTGGTCACGCTTCAGCAAAGGGCATCAAAATATATGCATTGGACGGAGCGCCAGATTGGGTATCTAAAGAAGGCTATAAAATGCAGGATCAGCTGTTTGATTGGTTATATACATACAATAGAAATGCTGAAGTAACAGAGCAATTTTCAGGTGTTCATCTTGATGTAGAGCCATATTTAAATAGTGGTTGGAGTCATAATCAGAAACAAACAATTGAATCCTATCAAGCACTTCTTACAAAAGCCAAAAGGGAAACCAAGCAGTTACATTTACCTTTGGAAGCAGATATGCCATTTTGGTTTGATGAAATTAAATACAACAATCAATTTGGACGAGGATTACTAGCAGAGTGGGTGATAAACCAAGTAGAGAGCGTTTCTATTATGGCTTATCGAAATGCTGCAAAAGAAATTATTAAAGTTGTGCAATATGAAGTAGCCTATGCAAAGAAAGTTAATAAATCCATTGTTATTAGTGTTGAAACAGGAGCATTAGATGATGGTCAAAATATTACTTTTTTTGATGATGGTGAAGCCTATATGACTAAACAACTAGCACTTGTTCAGCGTCACTATGCCAAAAAAACAAGCTATCAAGGGGTTGCCATCCATCATGTTGATAGTTGGATGAATATGCAGCCATAATAAGAGCAAAGTATACTTAAAACTATACTAATTATGCTAACAAACGTAGAGGGCTAGAAACTCTACGTTTTTTTATAGGTATTTTGAAAAAAACGTATGATGATATTTAACAAGAATTGGAGGCATTAGCAATGAAAGATGAAAACTTGCAGCAAGCACTCAAGAAGAGATGAAAAAAAAGGAATAGAACAAGGATTTAAAGCAGTAGCAAAAATATGATTGCAACGGGTTACAGTAATGAACAAATTATGCAATTAACCAGCTTAACTATAGAGCAAGTATTGCCGTTAAGAGCTGAATTCAAAGTTGAATGCTGTAAAACACTAAGACTATTATTCTTGAATTAGGAGAAAAGTAATCTTTTTAAAACCCCAAGAAGATAATAAAAAAACACCTCCAATCTAAGAATTAAGCTTAGCTGGAGGTGTTTGACATTGATTAAGAAAGTCGACCGCTGTAGTCTTCAAATTTAAATTCTCGAATAACTTTAATACCTTCTTCATCATTGTAAGAAACGATTGAAGGTAAGTTGACACCGTTAAACATATGGTTTTTGACCATTGAATAATGGGCCATATCCGTAAATACAAGACGGTCACCTGGTTTTAATGGCTGCTCAAATGAATAATCGCCAATTACATCACCAGCAAGACATGTAAGTCCACCTAGGCGATATGTGTGAGCTAATTCATTGGCTTGACCAGAACCGATAATCATTGGACGGTATGGCATTTCAAGTACGTCAGGCATATGACATGTTGCTGACGTATCTAAAATAGCAAGATCCATCCCATTTTCTTGGATATCAAGCACGGTAGCTACTAAATAACCAGTATTAAGGGCTACTGCTTCACCTGGCTCTAAATATACAAGCAGTTTATATTTTTCTTGCACATAATTAATGATGTTCACAAGCTTCTCTACATCATAATCTTCACGCGTAATATGGTGGCCACCACCAAAGTTCAACCATTTCATTTGGTGTAAAACATCACCAAATTTTTCTTCTACTACTTCAATAATACGCTCTAACGTATCTGAATTTTGTTCACACATCGCATGGAAGTGTAAGCCATCAATGCCGTCAAGCTGGGATTTATCAAAGTTAGCTAAAGTTGTTCCAAGACGGGAATTCGTATAGCAAGGATCGTAAAGTGCTGTTTCAATTTCCGAGTACTCAGGATTCACACGAATACCACATTCAATTGTTTTACCAGCAGTTTTCACTTTATCCTTGAACTGAGCCCATTGGTTAAATGAGTTAAACACGACGTGATCCACATAGCCAAGAAGCTCGTCCATTTCATGTTCAATATAAGCAGGAGCATAAACGTGAACTTCTTTGCCCATTTTTTCATAGCCAAGACGTGCTTCATGCAGTGAGCTGGCTGTTATGCCTGCTAAATATTCCCCTACTAAAGGGAATGTTGAATGCATAGAGAAACCTTTAAGGGCTAATAAAATGCGGCAGCCTGTACGATCTTGAATTGATTTTAAAAGCTCAAGATTTTTTGTTAATAATCGTTCATCCACTACATAAGAAGGGGATGGAACTTTTGAAAAATCAATTGGTTTCATCGGCTTAATTCCTTTGCATCTAAATCAAGGTCAAGTAACTCTGGGTTATGGCTTTCTTGCCATGGTAGACCCCATTTATTTAATGCATCCATAAATGGATCTGGATTGAAATCTTCTACATTCCAAACACCTGGTTTGCGCCATTCACCGTTCATGACAAGCATTGCACCAATCATAGCAGGTACGCCAGTTGTGTAAGAAATCGCTTGTGAACCAACTTCGTTATAGCATTCTTCGTGGTCACATATGTTGTACACATAATACGTTTTTTCTTTGCCATCTTTTAGACCGCGAATGATACAACCGATATTTGTTTTACCTTTTGTACGTGGTCCAAGAGAAGCTGGATCTGGTAATACCGCTTTAAGGAAGTGGATTGGTTGAATCATTTGACCTTCAAATTCGATAGGTTCGATTGATGTCATGCCAACGTTTTCTAATACTTTTAAGTGTGTTAAGTATTTTTCAGAGAACGTCATCCAGAAGCGGATTTGTTTTAAACCTTTGATATTTTTCGCAAGTGATTCAAGCTCTTCATGGTATAGAAGGTAAATATCTTTTGGACCGATTTCCGGTAAGTTATAAACTTCTTTTTTCTCAAGTGGTGCTGTTTCAACCCACTTGCCTTCTTTCCAGTAACGACCATTCGCTGTAATTTCGCGAATGTTAATTTCTGGGTTGAAGTTTGTTGCGAAATGATAACCATGATCACCCGCATTTGCATCCACGATATCGATATAGTGGATTTCATCAAATTCATGTTTTTGCGCATGAGCTGTGAAAACGCCTGTTACACCTGGGTCAAAACCGCTACCAAGTAATGCAGTTAAGCCAGCTTTTTCAAACTTCTCTTTATAAGCCCATTGCCATTTATATTCAAATTTTGCCGTTTCAGGTGGCTCGTAGTTTGCAGTATCCACATAGTGCACACCTGTCGCTAAGCAAGCATCCATAATCGTTAAGTCCTGATAAGGTAGTGCAACGTTAATGACTACATCTGGTCCGAAAGCTTTAATAAGCTCAATAACCTCTTCTGTATTGTCTGCGTCTACCTGTGCAGTATGAATTTTTGTTTTTCCGCCGTCTAGTTTTTCTTTTAGAGCGTCACATTTTGAAACAGTCCTACTTGCGATACAAATTTCCTCAAATACGTCCGAATTTTGAACACACTTGTGTACCACAACACTGGCAACTCCGCCAGCTCCGATAATCAATGCTTTACCCAATTGTCTACCCCCAAGTTCATATAAAGTATTGTCAAACAAGCTGATTATACAGAAAATTGATTTACTACTCAATCATTGTTTTTAAATTTTCTACAAAAAAATTTATTTTTCTACAACAATTGGACTTATTTTATCCTGATAAAGCCGAATGGTTCATCAATAAGTCAATGGGAAATAGAAATCTACCAGTGATCGACGTCTCTCTTTAGTAAGTATAGTTAGGAAAAAGAAGTTCATAAAAAAATCCCTTAGCTACTAGAGCAGGAAGGGAAAAATTCAACTAGATTTAATTTCATTAACCATCAAACCGATTTGAAATTTGTTTCTTTTCATCTCCCCATACATAGAAAAAAATCATGAGCAATGTACTTAAAAAAGCCATTACAAGGGCATAAGTACTGAGGGCAACATCCACTTGACTTTGCATAGCATAAATGAAAATAGCGCCTAGTGTTAACAAATTTCCAATAATAAGAGACACAACATGAAAACGTCTATTCATAGCAAGCCCTCCTAAATGAAGATTTTATGCCCAACAGATGAAGATATAATGCATCAATTATCTCACAATTCAGAACTTTATCCAACATTTTTTCATTCTATTATTTAATAAAAGATGCTTTTTAAATACATCTTTTTATAGTATGATAAGAAATAAAGATGAATATTCATAGATTTTTACTAGAAAGGGGAGATGATGAATCGTGAAATTACGAAATTCATTAACTTTTCAACTTGGAACGATCATTGCTGGTATCTTAGTGGTGATGCTAGGAATTACATCGTTCGCTACATACATAACTGCTTATAATAAATTATATGATGCGGCGGGAATCGAGGCATATGGATGTGCCAATATAACAACGGGCTTGATTCGCCCAGAAGATATGGAACAAGCACTGAGTGGGGAGCAAGCGGCAAAAGAGCGAATTGGCAAGGATTTAAATTGGACAACAGGACACAAAGATATCTTTCAAACTCAATATATTTTAACGCTAGATGGTACGTTGTTAGCCTTAGACGATCATTTGGCAGAGAAGGGCTTTGCACCTGGAGATACGTTTTACATGGACACAGAGGCAATCCAATTATTACTTGAGAATAAGCACCCAACTTACTCGGAACCTTATACATATGGTGGAATGGAGCGATTATCAGGCTATGCACCTATTTTTAAGGATCATGACACAAGCAAGGAAATCATTGCCATCAGTGTCATTGATTTCGATGCTACTATTGTGAAGGAGCGAACTTGGGATGTTGTGCGGAGTGGTATTTTAATTAGTATTTTTCCAATGTTAATTGCTTCAATTATTACAGGACTTTTAATCCGTCGTAAGGTTAAGCCTATTACCTTACTAATTCATCAGGCTAAGCAAATAGCAAATGGTAATTTAGCAGTAGAAGAAATGAAGGTAAAAAGGAATGATGAGGTAGGAGATTTAGCAAGCACATTAGATCGTATGACTGTAAACTTACAAAATATGATTATGACGATGCGCGCTACTTCTATTACATTAGCCACGAACGCTGATGAAACCGCTAACACATTAAATGTTATGTCAAATACGATTCAAGGCGTTGCGCACAATATCTATGAGGTAACAGCGACTGTAACGGAAGGTCTGCACCATGCGGAAAATGCAACAGGTGTACTTACATCCCTCGCAGAGGATTTACAAGCTATAAAAGTGAAAGCAGATACAAGTGTTGAAACCTCTCGAGGGACAATGAAAATTGCCGCAGAAGGAGAGCAGCTTGCTAAAGATATTAATAATGATATGACTTTAATCCGTAATGGCTCTGATATGGTCAGTAACACCGTCAGCAATTTAGTCACATCAGCAACGCGAGTTCAAGCTATTACGACATCCATTGCTGGTATTGCTGAACAAACCAACTTGCTGGCTTTGAATGCCTCCATTGAAGCAGCAAGAGCAGGCGAACATGGCAAGGGCTTTGCAGTCGTAGCAGAGGAGGTTCGAAAACTTGCAGAGCAATCTAATCAAGAAGTATTAAAGGTTGACCAGCTTATACAAGAAATTATGGGGCATATTCGGCAGGTTACTTCTTCGACGCAGGATAATACAAAATATATCGAAAAGGGAACAAAAACAGTTCGTTTAACTGCTCAATCATTAGGAAATATTTCAACAGCTGTTTCACATACTGTAGAAGAAATCATTGAAATATCACATGTTATGACATTGGAAACAGACAAATCAGATCATGTTGTTCAGATGATTCAACAATTAACGCAGTCTATTCAAGAGATTGAGGAAACATTGAATACGATTACAGCGGCAGCCCAGCAAACAACAGCAAGTATTGATGAGGTAGCGCATAGCTCAAATGGAATGAATCAAATGGCACATACACTAGAACAACATGTAAAATCGTTCAAATTAAAAGAATGTTAAAAGTTTTTTTAGCCTTTGTATTACATGATAAGCACTCCTTTTCTCTCGAAAGATGGTAAACTACCAATAAGACTTTTCTTTTGGTGAAGGTGAGGATTTTTATAGTGAAACAGTTTGATGAGCAAGTCCAACAGATTAATGAACTATTTGTAAATGGGAGCGTGAAGGAAAGCTACCAGTTAGCCAAAAAAGTTGTAGCTGATAGTGCATTTGCAGAGCATGCCGCATTTGCGATGATTCAGCAGCATGTTGCGTTATTGGAGGCGAATGGCTATGCGAATATGCCTACTCCTACAGGTGAAAAGGTCAAGCAAAGTATGGAACGAGCAGATGGCTCCTATCCAGAGCGCGATGTCCTTTCGGCTTATACGGGAAGCCAGGATGATGAGCAGTTTGGTAAAGTGGTGGATGAATTGCTAGCTGGGTCAATTGAGGCACAGGCAAATGCTTACTATACGATGGCTGAATATTTTGTTTTGGCGAAAGAGCATGATAAGGCAATGATCCAATATGCTGAAGCAATCAAGCTACAACCGAATAAGGCACTTTACTGGGGAGCTTTCGCTCAATTTCTGAATCACACTGAGGGCAGTCCATATTTAGCACTTCGTCTCATTGAAGAGTCGATTCAGTTAGATAGCATGAACCCACGCTGGTATTATATTCAAGGTAATATTTTTTTACAGCTTGTTGCAGCTACAAAAAATTTAAGCTATTTACCTGCTTTAGAGGACGCATGGGAAAAGGCTAAGAAGCGTTGCTCTGCTAAGCAGGTAATATTAAAGATGGACATAGCAAAATCCAATGACATTCTGGCTCAGTGGAAAAAGCAAATGCTTTAAGGGAAAAGGGCATCTCTTACCTGAGGGATGCCTTTTTCACACTAGAACAGGTTATGAACTAGCATCCTTTATATGTATAGCGATATTAGGCTTATTTAAATTTTCATTTTCAAAGCTTACAACCCAGTTATTTGTTTGTTTTTCATACTCTATTTTTGTTAGAATTGGGGAATAATAATGCTCTCCAGTGATTATGTTAAGCTCGTTTACAGCTTGCTGAATAACTTCTTTTTCCGTTAACACCGTCTCTTGTTTTTCTTGTTCTTCTACAACAAATTTAGTAGCATCTGCATGTCCTGGATACGATAAAAAAGAAGCTCCATACCAAACATACATATAATCTCCAATTTCTACACCTTCACTTTCCTCTGAGGAAAACCAGATGGCATCAAAATACTCATCACCGTTATCTTGATACTGTGGCTCATGATCCACGACTAAAAATCTTCCTTCCTGTAAAGCTGTTACATATCCAGAAATGGATGCAGATGAATAATCTTTTTTTATAGATTTTTCAGGGTGAGAACAGCTGCTCAAGCCTATTAGGACCATCAACAATAGCATTCTTTTCAATTCAAATATACCTCCTACATACATACATATAGTTTTAGTTTATAGTGGAAGAGGAAACCTCTATTGATAGAAGATTACTTTATTGAGAATAATATGAAATATAGTTTTGATTTTCAATATTATTCTATAAAGATGAATAATTATTAATAATACCTTACAATGTCGTATTTTTATGCTATAATCAAACAAACGGACGTATGAAGCTTATTTTATAGCATGAAAGAAGTGTTTGTTTGAGTTTATATGTAGCATATGTATTGGTAGGACTTGCGATTGCCATGCCAGTTGGGGCCATCACCGTCGAAATGACGAAGCAGGGTTTAAAGAATGGCTTTATCCATGGCTGGGCAGTTGGACTCGGTGGCATGACGATTGACGTAGTATTAGTATTTGCATTGTATATGGGATTAGCCTCGATTTTAGCAATGCCGATTATTCAAATTCCAATGTGGATAATAGGGGCAGGCTTTTTATTCTTCTTGGGGCTGGATTCAATAAAAAATGCGGACCATGATATTACGCTAGCAGGCGAGAAAGTAACGAAATCGTTTTTTACTTCTTATCGTAATGGACTACTAGTAGCTATTTCGCCTGGAAATCTCGTATTCTGGGTGAATGTTTTCGGTGTGGTTCTAGCCAAATCATATGGTCAAGGCGAGTCAACCAGCTTTTTAGTCATTGCAGCAGGTGTTCTGAGCGGTATATTATTGCATGATATTGGCTTAATGGCCATTGTTTCAGTGACCCGTAAAGCGATGAGCCGTAAGGTTATTAAGACCCTTACAATGGCGGCAGGTGTCTTACTAATTGGCTTTGCAGGATATTTTATCTATGAATTTATACAAGCTATTAAGGTCTATATATGAAAAAAAGTGCGATTCACAAGGGTCGCACTTTTTTGTAGAAGTCAATCTGGGTTATGCGGAAACTTCTGTACGCTCCTTGATACAAGCGATAATTTCCTCAGCTACTTGGTGTGCTAACGTAAGCTCAGAAGTAAAGCCTACACAAGAACAATTCATCTCACCTAAAATATAGCAATCTTCTCCAGCTGCATCTGTATCTAACATAAAATCAGCCGTCCATATTAGTGGTAAATCATAGCCACCAAGCAGATTAGTTACAAGAGGTAACTGTGTTAAGAAATTTTGTACCAGCTCTTCCCAATCCTCTGGAGAATCATAGCGGTACTTCGCGCCAGAAAATAATGTAGCGCTAAAGGCATCCTCAGAATCAGCAGGTTTTTTATGTACGACGTGTACGGGTTTATCACGTAGCATAAATAAGCGAATCTCACCCTCTGTAATACGTGGCAGGAAGCGCATATCTATGAGCATGCCATTTGTACCTGTAATGTACTGCTCACAAAACGTCATAAATTCACCAAGCTTCCAATATTCTACATGATTATCCTTGGCTTCCGTACATTTAATTTGAGCATCAAGTGGTACTTCTGTGACTCCTTCTGCAAGAGGTTCCACCAATTTTACTCGCCAAATACCTTCTCCTGTTGAACCACGATTTTGCTTTAAAACGCGTTCTGTGATAGCAAGCGAGCTAGGGAATTGAGCTTTAAATGCTTCAATCGTATAATAGGCAAATGTATCATCAGGCACTAAATTGGTAGAGACCAATTTTGATAAGACATCTTTTGAGCCATAACCAATCATGGCATCAGGATGTGGCATACCGATGACACCAGCATGACATAAGTCTCGTAACATTGCAAAATATTCTTCCTCATGCTGTAAATTTCCAGGATTGATACGTGAAACATAAGCGATTCCATTTTCTTTCACATAATTAAAAATTTCTTCTTTTCTTGTCACATCAAAGAAAATAACCTCCGCATCCTGACCACGTTGTTTTAACGCATCCACCATTGGCATTGTATCTTTCCGATAGCCATCTGGTCCCTTATCTGAACCACCGCGAACCTCAAAAAATATAACTTTTTTATCCATAAAAATACCTCCTTAGTATGATGATAGTTTCAGTATAATTGACTGTTAGGGATAAAAGATATATAAAATATGTAAATTTTATGTATTAATTTGAATTTTATCCCGTATAAACAGACAGTAAGAAGAGTAAAGCAATATGCAGCCTATGTTCCTCAACATTGAAAATTTATTAATCACCATTAGTTTGTAATGGTTGTTGCTTTTTAGGGAAGACCGTGAGATATAAAATCATACAAAGGATTAGCATCGTTCCAAGCAGTTGATAACCTCCAAAGTTTATTTTGAGCCATAATACACTTGTGATAACAGCTGTTAAAGGTTCTAAACTTCCCAATAAGCTTGTTTCTTTCGGAGTTAAATAATGCAGGCTAGCAATATAAAACCAAAAAGCCAGCATCGTTCCAAAAATAACGATAAACAAAAAATACACAATAGTTGATAATGCCCAATTAGATATGTTAATTTGCCATGGCTGATGAAATAGGCTCATCACAATACCGCCAATAACCATCGACCAGCCTACTACTAACAATGAATGAAACTGCTGTAAAAGTGGTAAAGCATATAACGTATAAAAAGCTGCAGAGAGACCAGATAAAATACCCCAAAACACTGCCATACTTGGAACAGAGAGGGTGGAAAAGGAGCCATTTGTAAGTAATAAGAAAGTACCGACCAATGTCAATGTGACAGCAATACCATCCTGTCGTGTTAATTGACTATGCCTCGTTAGTAAATAATAGCCCATAATAAAAAGAGGGGCTAGGTATTGAAGTAATGTCGCAACAGCTGAATTACCGATTGAAATCGACATCATATACGTATATTGAACCGCAAGCATGCCAAGTAAACTAAATACTATTTGTCTTACTGCATTTTGCTTTGTACGGAACATAACAAAAATAGAATTTCTCCAATGTGTTAATTTATAGATACCGATTAATAATAGGCCTGCTGTAAGAAGACGACTTGAAACGAGCCATCCTACTTCGATATTTTCCTGCTGAAAAAGCTTTTGTGCAACAGTCCCGCCAATGCCCCAAAAGCTTGCCCCCAGAATGACGAGAATAAAACCAAAAGTACGTTTGTTAAGTTGTGTTTGATTCACTTTGACATCTCCTAAACTATCAATATAAAGTAATTATAAGGATTAATTAGTGTAATAAATATCGATTTAATGGTTAAAAGTATCAATATATTGAGGTGAACAAAGAAATGGCCTTAACACATATAAAAATTGCAAAGGATTTACAAGAACTAACCTCACATGGAACGAAGGCATTTCCAGTTGCTTTGTATGAGACGACTTTGCGACTAGAAAGCTTAGATTTTTTGCCATTGCATTGGCATAAAGAAATTCAATTCGTTTATGTGAAGAATGGTCGTATAGAATATCGAGTAGGAGCGGATGTTTTTATACTTGAGAAGGGAGATGGACTATTTGTCAATGCTTTAGGGCTGCACGAGGCAAAGCCATATGAAATAGATTTGGCAAGGATTTACTGTGTGAATGTGGATCCAATGTTGCTAGGAGGGCATGAGGGGAGTATAGTTGCCGAGAAATATGTAAAACCATATATTACAAGTAATCGCTTACCTTATGTGAGGCTTTCAGGTCCGTTATCGCAAAAGGTAAAAGGAATCGCATCCATATTACAAAAGAAAAATGATTTTTATGAGTTAACAGTTTGGCGAGAACTTGTAGCCATTTGGGAAGCAATGCTAACACAATCCATGCTGACAGTAGAAATGCTAGAACCTGCGAAAATTGTCCAGCATGAACGAGTGAAGGAAATGTTGGATTATTTACATGTGAATTATGCAGAGAAAATAGTATTGGAACAATTAGCTGCACATGTTTATTTAAGCAGGGCAGAATGTAGTCGTTTGTTTAAAAAAATGGTGGGAATGTCACCATTCAGCTACTTATTACAGTATCGTCTTCGTAAAAGTTTGCAGTTATTACGAGATAGCGAGCAATCTATCACTACCATTGCAGCAACAACAGGTTTTAGTACAGTTAGTTATTATATTGAAAAATTTAAGGATTATACAGGATTTTCTCCATATGTCTATCGTAAAAAATTTTGTAAAAGTTAAAGATTAATTAATATGAAAAATTTTTGACAAAATAGTAGAGTAAAAACATCCATTTTCGCTGAGGCTATTGACAATAATAACCATGAATAATAAGGTAATATTAATAGTGAAGATGACTTTACTATTAATATTACTTTAAGGATTGAATGAAAATGATAAAAGATGAAGAGCATCTGTATCGTCTTGTTCAGGAGATAGATGAAGCGGTTTATTCAATGGATAGTCATTTTATCAAGATACATCAAGAATTATTGACCGATGATCTAACGCCTAAACAAATGATTTTAATCGATTTTGTTGATAAAAATAGTTCTGTAACAATTGGACAAATTGCTAGTTATATGAATATCACTTCTAGCGCAGTGGGACAATTGGTTAGTAAATTGGAAGAGCAGCATTATGTTTCTCGAAGCATTAATCCTGAAAATCGTCGAGAAATAATTGTACAGCTGGGTACAACAGGTATGAAGTATGTTGAAAGGGAAGAAGAAATCAAACGGTTTATTATTTCTAAATATTATTCAAAACTTGAACTGGATGAATTAGTGCAACTAAAGGTGATTATTCAGAAATTAAGTCAAATTGTGTTAGAGGAAGGATTAATGGATGAATTTCAGGTAACTAAAAAAAGGAGTGATAAAGAATGATTGCTTTAAAGAAAAAGCAAAATGTATGGCTAGCTTTTTTATTAGTTGTTCTTGCCAGCAATTACACACTTTATAACACGGGATTTGGATTATCCATTTTACCAGCAGAGACTAAAGGAGTAGTCATCGGCTCATTAATTGATTTTGTTGTTGTTATGCCGATTTTGTATATGCTGTATAAAGGTAAGTATTCTGTAAAACAAACAATACTGTTAGCTGCTGCTGGTTGTATTGCAGCCCGTTTTATCATTCCAATCGATCATCTTCAGCCATTTGTAGCCATTACATGGGTTGGGTTTGCGATTGAAGGTTCAATTATTCTATTAGAAATTTTGCTTGTTGTAACACTTGTCCGTTATATGCCTAAAATTCTAGCGGATGTAAGATTAAGTAATCTACCAGATTTATTCTCCTTTTCGAAAGCAGTTGAGAAACATGCACCAAAGCATCCGATTATCCAAATGCTGTGCACAGACTTTTTGATGTTTTATTATGCTTTTGCAAGCTGGAAGAGAAAAGAGGGCCCAGGTTTAACCTTGCATAAGAGCTCTAGTTATATCGCCTTTCAAATTATGCTTATTCATGGCATAGTTATTGAGACAATTGGCATCCATTGGTGGCTACATGAGAAGTCGATGCTACTCTCTATTCTTTTGCTAATTTTAAATATCTACTCCGTTATATTTTTTATAGCGGATATGCAAGCTGTTCGTTTAAATCCTGTGTACGTTACATCTGATAAGTTATATCTATCATTAGGTCTAATGAAACGTGCAGAAATTCGCTTTGATAATATAAAGGAGCTTATTGAGGATAAACATGTGTTAGAAGGAAAATTATCGAAAGATACTATTGATTTTGTGGCCCGTGATTTCGATGTGGCATATCCTCAGTTTATCCTAAAGCTGAAGGAGCCAATAGAGGTTACATTTTTGCTAGGCATTAAAAAGAAATATCACAAAGTAGCTATTAAAGCAGACCAAAAACAAGAATTTAAAACAATTCTTGTACAAAGAATGGGTGTAAATTAATAGTTCTACAAACTTTAACTTCTTTCAGCAGAAGTCTCCCACCTCTATAGATGGTGAGATGAATGCGAATTTAAGCTACTTTTCAGAGGGTGTCCAAACACCCGCTGAAAGAAGTTAAAGCCTCCGGCGGATGTCACGGATTTTCAAAGGAATGAATTGTGCGGGCACAATTCAAAATCCGGACGCAATTACGCTAAGGCGAAATTGATTTTTGTTTCTAGGCTGAACGATAATAAATCGTTCAGCCTTTTCTATCTATCTTTATACATAATGAATATTCTTTATGACGTTCAATTGATATATATCATAATTTGCCTTCTATGGATATATTCTCATATCATTTAGAAAATTTACATACTATTTAACCAGATTTTAACCTTCATCTTTTATAGTGATTTATGTATAAAAGTAGAGGAGTGTTATTTTTGAAGGTAGTTAAAACAAACATTGTTGATTTACAGGAAGGATTGGTTCTTGGGCAAGATTTACATGTCGAAAACCGTCTGTTGATGAAAAGTGGAAGTGTATTAACATCGAGAATTATAACATTATTGAAAAATCACCATGTTCACGATGTTTATATTCAGACACCGATTGTAGAAACAGACCTTCATGCTGAACAGGATGTATTGTTAAGGGAAGATTACGATAAACAGCGTGATAATACCTTAATAAGTAGTAAGCCAGACAATTCTCTTTTTCTACAGGCATTAGGAGAATTGAGCACGGAGATTCGGTATGGTCATGTATTAAAAAATATGGACGATATACAGTTTATACGTAATTTATTTCAGCGCTATATGGAAAATAGCCATAATCGAAAACTGCTTACTGCGCTAAAAAATTATGACACATACACATATATGCATGCTATTGACGTATTTACATTATGTACTCTATTTGCTAAAAAAGAAGGCATACAAAATTTAGAACATTGTGCCTTGGGATTTTTATTTCATGATATTGGGAAGCTGAAAATACCGCTAGCTCTTATAAAAAAAGAGGGGAGACTTTCACCTAGTGAGTTTGAAGTCATGCAGACGCATACACAGTTTGGCTATGAATTATTGTGCGATTTAGGACTTGAATCTATTGCCTATCTGGCTAAGTCACATCATGAGCGAATCGATGGCTCAGGATATCCAGAGGGGCTAGAGGAATCTGAAATACCTAGGGAAGTATTCATATTACAGCTAATCGATATATACTCAGCAATTACCTTAAATCGACCATATAAATGCGAGGTTGGAGCCGCAGAAGCAATGGCAATTATCTATAAAGAAAAGCATCTTCTTGATGAAAAGCTTCTTGCCAGATTTGTTGATTTTATTGGCATATATCCAGAAAATTCAATTGTGCTACTATCAGATGGTTCTCATGCTCTAGTAGACAATGTCAATAATATGTATCCACTTCTACCTATTGTGAGAAGGTTAGATACAAATACAGTCTTTAGATTACCATTTGATTTCCAGCTTAAAGTAGTCAAGTTAATTTCCTATTATGTTGAAACGCCAGAAAAGCTATTTCAGAAATTCTCTGAGTATCTCATGAATGGTGAAATTAATTTGATGGAAAAGTACTACCATCAGTTAATGGATCAGTATACGTTATATGAGTGCTTTACTAAAATATATATTCCAATCTACCAAATTTTTGATGTCATTGAACATCAACTAGTGATGGAGGATGTGCGCTTAAAGGCTATGCGTGAAACTCTAAAGGTACTGTTGCATAATATGCTGCTTCAATTACGAAGTGAAACAAGAAAAAAGGATGCTATACTTTTTATGGTAGACCAAGATTTACGAACAAATATTTTTATTCAGTTATTAGAAGGTTTATTTTATGCAAAAGAAATTTATCCATTTGTATTAGAGAGCTCAACTAGTAAGGAGGAGCTATTGAACATCGCAGATTATTGTGAGGCATCGGCAATTTGTGTATTTAGTAATGAATGTCTTGACCTTCATGGAACTACTCGAAAATTAGTGCAGTATCATATCACTCCAGAGAGGTTAGAGAGCTTTGTCTTCAGCTTTGCTGGAGAGTCACATAAAGAAGTAAATTTAAAAGATAAATTACAAAAATATAAAGCGGTTACAAAATTAATCGCCACATAAATGAATAAGGGAGGTACATACTGGTGAATGATTGCATACTTTTACAAACGAAAGAAGATTGGAATTTGCAAAGAATGTATATAAATAAATTCAATAATTTAGTACTAGTAAAAAGTATTCATCATAATTCAGCTGAAAAGAGAGCTAGGCTGCAATATGAATTTTCATTGTTTGCGAACGAACAAAATCATTGGTTGTTAAAGCCAATAGCCATTGATTATATTGACAATCAATACGCAATCATTTATGAAAATTTTAATGGAGTACCCTTACATGAGTTTAGAAATAATCATATTTCTTTACACCAATTTTTACAAATTGCGCTTGAACTTGTGAATGCCTGTATTAAAATGCAGCAAAGTGATTTACTCTATCTTGATTTTAATCCTAGCCAAATTTTAATTAATCCAAATTCATTAAAAGTAAAATTACTGAGTTCTGAATTCAGTTTAAAATATGGTGCAGAATCTCCCGTCATTATTGAAAATCCTTATGAACGACTTGAACAACTGCCATATTATTCACCAGAACAAACTGGAAGAGTTAATTTAGAAATTGACCATCGTTCTGATCTATATGCGCTTGGAATTATTTTTTACGAAATACTCAGTGGTCAATTACCTTTCCAAAAAAAAGACTCTGTTGATCTTATCTATGAAATTCTGACAAAAGTGCCGTATTCATTGGTAAATCTTCAGCCTTATTCCCATCCTATTATTTGGAGTATAGTAGAAAAATTATTAGCGAAAAATCCAGAATTACGCTATCAAAGTGCAGTTGGATTAAGAGAGGATTTATTACAAATTCAACACAAACTGTTAACTGATGAACCACTTCATGACTTCCAGTTGGGTACATATGACATTCATTTAAATGCGGTGCTTTCTACAAAGTTGTATGGTAGGAAGCAACAAATCACAGAACTTGCTTCTATGTTTCATCAAGTGGCAAATGGCGATAAAAAAATAGTAATGATTTCAGGCAAAGCTGGGTCTGGAAAATCTAAACTCGTTTATACATTAAAGGGAGACATTGCTGCTGCTAAAGGGTATTTTGTAGAAATGAAGTATGAGCAATTACAACTAGAAAATGACTTTACACCTGTTGTACAACCTTTAAGAAATTTATTGAAGCTCGTTTATGTCGAAGGCGAAAAATCTGTTCAGACATTACGTAAACTATTTCATGATGTAAAGTTAATGGTAACAGATCGACTCGTTTATTTACTACCGGAGCTTCGATGGTTTTTTAAAGAAGAAGTAGGTTTTCAGACAGATGTACGTGAAAATGCCATGCAGCTACATACGTATATATTTAGTTCATTGCAAAAAATTTTATTAGCCTTTGCTATGCAAAAGAAACCGATCGTATGGTTAATGGATGATTTACAATGGGCAAATGGTAGTACACTCGAGATGATGACTCAGCTATTTGAACAACATCGAGCGGGTTATTTTATGTGGGTAGCTACGTTTCGTTTGAATGAGGAGGGAGATGTAAAAAAGAACTACAAGTATTTAAATAATTTCCAAGCAAATCAGCATATTGAGATAGATTTTCTTGAGGAAGAAGATGTACAGTTATGGCTGGAGGATTCATTACATGCTAAGCCAAATACTATTAAACTGATTTCTACACAATTATTTCGTTTGACAAATGGGAATCCGTTATTTGTGAAAGAAGCTTTTCGCTCCTTACAGCAAAATAATACTATTTATTTCAATACAGAAACAAAAGAGTGGCAATTTAGTATTCATAAATACAATCAGTCCTTTTTTAATAATGAATTACTGACTTTTATCGAAAATAGAATGGCTACACTAGATAAAGACGCCCAACGGATTTT
The DNA here is from genome assembly GCF_058803665.1 of Lysinibacillus sp. GW821-FHT14F06. Taxonomy (NCBI): domain Bacteria; kingdom Bacillati; phylum Bacillota; class Bacilli; order Caryophanales; family Bacillaceae; genus Lysinibacillus; species Lysinibacillus sp. GW821-FHT14F06. Next base: position 102,321 of record NZ_JBXAPF010000002.1, on the reverse strand, counting down.
GAGAATCATCTCTTGTTTTGGTCAAAGCTTTGAGTTTAGTTCCTTATTAAAGCTAGTTTCTATCTCAGCCCAAAATTTACTGAAGCTTTTGGGTGTACTTGTAGAGCATGGCTTTATTGTGCCAATGGATGCCCATTTTAAATGGGCTAGTAAGTTCGAACATGAAGGTATTTTACATACATTTCATATGAAGTTTCAATTTGTACATGATCGTATTCAGCAAGTAGCTTATCAAGATTTATCTGAAAAAGAACGGACAAAGCTTCATTATCAAATCGGGAAATTACTAACCAGAAATATCCCGAATATAGTGGATGGCTATCATTTAAGTGAAGTAGTGAAACATTTTAACTATGGTCAGCAATTGTTGAATGCTGACGAAAAACAAAATTTAGCAATATGGAATTATAAGCTGGGTATTGAGGCAAAAAGAATTGGGCTGTTTGACAGTGCCATCTCCTTCTTAACTACGAGTATAGAGCTGCTTCCAGATAATCATTGGAAGTCTTTTCGTGAAATGTCTGTAAAAATATATGCTAACTTAGGAGAGTGCGCATATTTAGTTGGACGTTATGATATATCAGAAATTCATTTATCAGAAGCATTACAGCATTCAAAAACAGTTTTAGAAAAGCTATTAATTTATAATTTAAAAACCTTGCTATATATCGAATCAGATAATCCCTCAGTAGGAGTTGAGGCTGGCATAGAAGGTCTGCAAATTACCAATATGAATATTGCAGAACATCCCTCAAAAATTCAACTTTTAAAGGAATACCTATTATTAAGAAAAGCTTTGCACAATAAGACTGATGTAGATCTTTTAAAGTTTCCACCAATTCAAAATAAAGAAATGGATACGTTAATCCATTTAATTATCAATATGACGGCAAGTACATTTTTGCTCAATCCTAATTTAACGGGTATTTTATTAATGAGAGGGCTGCGACTACAGCTTAAATATGGGAACGGAACTAAAAGTGGTGTTGTGTATATTAACTATGCCATGCTTTTAAATGCTGGCTTTAATAATATTCAAGATTCTACACGCTTTGGAAAAATGGCAATCGCCTTTGCTGAGAATCAGAATAATATTTATATCAAAGGCCGTATATATTTTGTCTATGGCATATTTATTAATCATTGGACAAATCCATATGAATCCAGTCTTCAATATATTCAAAAGGCTCAACACAATAGTCAGGAGATTGGCTTGCATCATTTGGTCTCTGCTGCTTCTTGTTTTATCGTAGCCATCCAATTCATTAATGGAACGCCTATTCAGGATTTACAGCAGGAAATTCAGCGCCAGCAGCAGGAGTTTTCCATTCATGCAAGTGCATTATCAATAGACTTTTTAGCTGAAATGGGGTTATGGATGAATGTGCTTCAAAATCCTGACTATCCTATTAACTGGTCATATCCTTTTGCTATATTAGACCAGCCCGTTATTAAAATGATGCATTATTCTGTTCGATTGCAAATGTCATTCTTATTGGGTGATGAACAGCAAGGGAAAGAGTTACTGGAGATATTGAAGGTGATAGAAAAAGAAATGTATACTTTGCCAATCACGCCTATTTTTTATTTTTATCGTGCTCTATGGCAATTTCATTTTATTCATCAAAAGCTATATTCCTCGAAAACAGAATTAAGAGCATATAGAGTGGAGATCAGTAAAAGTATTCGCGAATTTAAAAAATGGGCTCAATATGCACCTGAAAACTATGAACATCTCTATTGTTTATTAGTAGCCGAGAATTATCGAATGAAAAAACAGAGTGAGAATGCCATTCTTTATTATGATCGGGCAATCCAGCTTGCACAAATGAATAATTTTCTTCAAGATGCAGCTATTGCTTATGAACGAGCAGCTAACTACTATCATTCTATCCATAATAAAAAAACGGCCAGACATTATATTTTATGCGGTATACAGCTAATACAGGAGTGGGGAGCCAATACGATCGCTAGGCATTGGGAAAAGGTGTACCATGCCAATCACGTACCAAAAGGCCAAAGTAGTGGAACCGTATCATTTGATATGATGACTGTTTTCGAGACGACTCAGTCCTTAGCAACAGAAATCCGGATGGAGGATTTGCTTCGTAAAATATTATTTGCCTTATTAAAACATGCTGGTGCAGATATCGGGTATTTTATCTATAGACATCATGAGCAATTACAAGTGTTAGCACAAGCTGAGGCCAATGAAACTAAATTTACGATGTTTCATGACCAAAAGATTGAAGAATTCAGTGAAACCATGCAATCCATTGTCTATTTTGTTTTACAAAGCGGAGAACAACTGATTATTCAAAATACACAATCACAGAGTGTTTATCTGAGTGCATTTTCAGCGGCTAAGTCTATCTTATGTGTGCCGATTCATCTTAAAGACGAGATTATAGCCATTTTATATTTGGAGAACACATTAATTACTAATGCCTTTCATCCAACGCATGTAAATTTGTTAAAAATGATCTCTGGCCAAATTGCAGTATCGATTGAAAATGCAAAAATATATGGTGAGTTAGAAAAACGTGTTCTTTCACGGACAAAGGAATTGGATGAAACAAATAGTCATTTGAAAAAGGTCAATGACCGATTAGAGAAAAATGAATTAGAAAGGAAAAAATTATTGCATAGTATTTCACATGAACTACGCTCACCTATCACTTCAACCCTAGGTTATATCGAATTAATATTAGACGGGGTTATTAAAGAGGAATCAGAACAAGAGAAATATTTAATCCGTAGTAAGGAAAGGCTACTATCGTTAAATTTATTAATTCAAGATTTATTTGATTTAGCTAATCTAGAAGCGGGAAGAGCAGAATACACCTTTACAGAAGTAAGGGCTATTAATTTATTTCAACAATTTCGATTTCGCTTTGAACGAGAGATAAAGCAATTGGGCTTAGACTATTATGCCGATTTTTACGGTCATCAGGAGGCTCAGCTGCTAATCGATCGTGCTCGAATAAATCAGTTGATGGAAAATTTAATGACAAATGCCATGAAATATACTTCAAATGGCAGTATTCAATTTTTAATGTATGTGGAGGACACACATCTAATCTGTTCCATTTCAGATAGCGGCATAGGTATCCCACAGAGCGATATTCCCTTTATATTCGATAGTTATTATCGAGCATCCAATGTTGATAAAGTAGATTCACACGGAATTGGCCTAGCTATTTGTAAGCAAATTGTGGAACAACATAATGGGGAAATATATGTGGAAAGCATAGAGGATGAAGGGTCCATATTTAGCTTTACATTGCCATTAGTAACAGAAAAGATAACTGTTTAAAAATAAAGTGTTGAGCATTTTACGCTGCTCAGCACTTTATTTTTTATAAACAAATTGGTAACCGAAGCCCCGAACAGTTTGAATCCACTTAGGCTTAGCTGGAACGTCTTCGATTTTACGTCGGAGTGTACTTATATGGACAGAAACCGTTTTTGAATCAGTCACACCATCCTGTCCCCAAACGTTATCTATCAGTTGGTCTACACTAATTACCTTATTAGCATGTTCGATTAGGAAAAATAATAGTAGCTTTTCTTTCGTAAAAAGATTTAAACGTTTACCGTTTTTATAAACATTTTTTTCATCAAAATGAATAACTAAGTTATCAATATGTAATATAGGATTTCTTATGGACGTTGTCTTTCTTTTTAAGTTTGCTTGTATACGAGCAAGTAATTCTTTTGGAATAAACGGCTTTGTTATATAATCATCTGCGCCTACTTCAAAGCCTTCTAGTTTATGGTCAATTAAGTGATTGACAGTCACAAAAATAATAATGGCGTCCGAAACTTCACGAATCCTTCTCGCCAATTCAAAGCCATTGCCATCAGGTAAATTGACATCCAATAAAATTAAATCAGGCTTTTGCTTTACTGCTGCTTCCCAACCTTCGTAAATGGTTGATGCCTTGAAAACTAAATAATTTGCATTTGCAATAGTAAGAGATAGAACCTCCATTATGTCAATATCATCTTCTACGATTAAGATTTTTTCATTTACCACACCTATGAATCTCCTTTCTCTATCTTCTAATATATCAATTTTTAGATAGAAAGGGAAAGAAAACTTCTAGGACATTCGTTATTTTTGACTAGGAAAAATCACATATGAAATACTTATGACGGCATCAATAGTTAATACGATGCTCCAAATTTTCATCATTTGAAATAGGGAAGATGTATCAGTTTGAGGTCCGATATAAAGACTCATTATATATAAAAGTCCAACACCAATGAGAAAAGCTATAACATGTCGAATAAGCATTTTTATCTCATGTTTACCTTTAGCAGCTCCTACAAGCCGTACTTTCTTGTCTTCGGTTTTGAAAAACCAACGCTGAAATCGCTCATCTGCCCAACTAATCATAGTTTTACCATAGGCAATAGAAACACCAATATAAATAGCAGCAATCCCATGTGATATAGAAGCGGGAGTTCCTTTTTTTAAATCTACCGCAGTTAGCAATATCAGTAAGAAATCGATAACTAGTGTTAAAGATAATAAGAAGAGACTTAGCTTTGGTTTTTTTAAAATATAACGGGCTATCAACCCGAGTAAAATGACAATCCAAAAAGCAATTTCTGCTGCAATAATCCATGCAATCATAAAAAACCTCCGACATTTAAAATAAGAAAAACATAGGCTTTTAACAACTAAGAAGAGATTCCGCTCATGATGTATCCATGCAATTGCCACCTCTTTAATCAAGGTGGGCAATTGCAAGAAGTATATCTTCACTGACAGCTTCCCAAAATTGCTGCTGTACAGTACTACAATACATATATAGCTCTTTATTTTGAAGATGATTAAAGAGCTCGGCAATCACTTCTTTTTGAAATTGAAGTCGGTGATTTAATACCTCTCGCTCTTCTTCCAGACAAAAAGATTTATATATATCTGTTAGACGCTCCAGCTTTGCCAGTTTTTGTTTTGTTACATCATATTGAGATTGGTGAAAGCGTCCCACAGCTGTAGTCATGGATCGCTTTGCACGATGCTCAGCATTTAACGTTCGATATTCTTCTAAACGCAACGCCACACGATACCAAAATTCGTAACGGCTAGGTAAGTCTCTAAGTTCATAGGTGAGCAAGGACTTTAAAATAAAAGCTACTTGTTCATATGTATCTATCAATTTTTCTGATTCTTTAAAAAGGCCAAACATACAGCCACCCCCGTTTAGTTTAATACAACAAACAAGCAGTGAAATCCTCTAAATTATTAATAGTATTCGTAAATAAATAAACAGTTCTAATAGACTTCAGCAACAATCACTGTGTTTTACGGGTAGCACTTTCTTTGTTATTGCAAAATTTCTTATTTTCTGCAAAATAATAACGTGTTTTGGAAGAAATATTGAAATAGCATTTACAAAATAAAAACATATGTGTTAACTTAAAATATGTTAATGGTTAACTAAAAAGAGGGGGAGGTTAACGATGCAACATTTTTGGGTTGTTGGAACAGATACTGATGTTGGTAAAACAGCGGTCACCACATTGCTGATGCGTCAATTACAGCGGCAGAACCTACGCGTCACACCTTATAAGCCAGTACAAACTGGTGAAGTGCATGAAAATGATTGTTGCTATTACTATGATACAGCAATATATGAAAAGTATTCTTTACAGGTGCTGAAGCAAGAAAATTTGAATGGATATTCGTTTAAAGAGGCTGCTTCACCACATTTTGCTGCGCAACTGGAGGCGCAGGAAATAAATGTGAGCTATTTATTGCAGCAAATACAGTTGTTACAGCTATCAAACGACATAGTAATTTGTGAGGGAGCTGGAGGACTGTTTGTGCCCTTAGATTTAAAAAGTGAATTAACGCTTCTTGATGTCATTGTTCAAAGTAAGCTTCCAGTTGTTCTTGTTACTCGAACAACACTTGGAACAATTAACCACACATTACTTACAATTGAGGCCTTGCTTACTCGGAATATTGATATTCTTGGCATTGTATTTAATGGAGATTCAGGGAGTTTGATAGAACAAGATAATATGAAAACCATATTACAGTTTCAAGATTTGCCATATGCAAGTATTCCGCAATTCCAAGAGATTTCGCAGCTTGTTGATTATTCCATTTCGCATACTTCATTGTTTGAAAGGTTGGTCAATTATGAAACAAGTGCTAACTGATCTGCAGGCAAGAGATTTACGGCATGTTTGGCATCCTTGTTCACAAATGAAGGATTATGAGCAATTTCCACCTATCGTCATTAAAAAAGGACAAGGTGTATGGCTCTATGATGAAAATAATCATCGCTACTTAGACGCTGTCTCTTCCTGGTGGGTAAATTTATTTGGACATGCAAATCCTAGAATAAGTCAAGTGTTAAGTGATCAGGCATTTACATTAGAGCATACAATCTTTGCAAATTTCACACATGAACCAGCGATTAAAGTAGCTGAAAAATTAGTAGCTTTAACGCCAGAGGGTCTGAATAAAGTATTTTTTGCAGACAATGGTTCGTCCGCAATAGAAGTCGCATTAAAGATGAGTTTTCAATATCATATGCAAACTGGAAAAACGGCGAAAAAACGCTATTTAGCTTTAACGGATGCCTACCATGGTGAGACACTTGGTGCATTATCTGTTGGGGGAGTTGGGCTTTATAATGAAGTATACCAACCATTGTTATTAGATACAGTACGTGCACAAGGACCAGATTGCTTTAGATGTCCTTTTCAAGACAAGCTAGAAAGCTGTCATGCTCAATGTATTCAATTTGTTGAAGAAGAGCTTAACACGCATCATGAAGAAATTACAGCTGTGATTATTGAGCCGCTTATTCAAGCAGCAGCTGGCATGAAAATGTATCCGCCAATCTATTTAAAGCGATTACGAGAGCTTTGTACAGCATACGATGTTCACTTAATTGCAGACGAAATTGCCGTTGGATTTGGACGAACAGGAACCATATTTGCCTGTGAGCAAGCGGGGATTGCACCAGATTTTATGTGCTTGTCTAAAGGTTTAACAGGTGGCTATTTACCGCTATCGGCTGTATTAACCACTGATGACATTTACAATGCCTTTTATGATGATTATGGAACAATGAGAGCTTTTTTACATTCTCATAGCTATTCTGGAAATCCGCTTGCTTGTCGTGTAGCACTTGAGGTATTGACAATGTTTGAAGAGGAGCAGGTTATCGACATGATTCAAAATAAGGGAGAACGAATGCGTGCGTTAGCATTGGAGGCATTTGAGAGATTACCCTATGTTGGAGAGTATCGACAGATAGGATTAGTAGGTGCGATTGAGCTAGTAGCCAATCATCGAACAAAGGAGCCATTTCCAAGTGAGGCGCGTATTGGCTATCAAATTTATCAACGTGCTTTAGCAAAGGGCTTACTGATTCGCCCGCTTGGCAATACATTATATTTTATGCCGCCTTACATTATTTCTGACGATGAAATGCACTTTATGGTTCATACAACAAAAGAAACGATTGTACAATTTTTTGAGGAGTGGGAGGGGTTAAATTGTTTAAACGACAATCAACACAGTCACTTGTCATGATCGCGATGTTTGCAGCTTTAACGGCAATAGGTGCATTTATTAAAATACCCTTACCTGTAGTGCCCTTTACACTACAAATTGTCTTTGTTTTTTTAGCTGGAAGCTTACTTGGCAGTCGTAATGGATTTCAAAGTCAGCTCGTTTACATAGGGGTTGGTTTAGTTGGATTACCTGTTTTTACACAGGGGGGAGGCATTACCTATGTATTGCAGCCGACATTTGGCTACCTTATAGGGTTTGCACTAGCAGCATTCATAATAGGTTTCATCATTGAAAGAGTAGATTCGCCAACGAAAATACATTTTATTGGTGCAAATATTGTGGGGCTTATTATTATTTATGCGGTTGCAGTACCTTACTTATATTTATCATTGAATTTTTGGCTTCACATGAAAACGAGCTGGTCTCATATATTTGTAGTCGGCTTTTTAAATAGTATTGTTGCAGATTTTTGCTTAGCCATTGCTTCTGCACTGCTAGCCGAACGCTTATATAAGGTATTTCAGTCAGTTAGAGCAGCGAAAATTATGCAAATAGAAAGGGAGAATGTTTAGTGGATTGGTTACAGTTAGCAGAGGGCGTTATTGCAGGAAAGATGATTAGTAATGACGAGGCTCTTGCCATGTTAAATAGTGATGATGATGAGCTTTTAAAGATAATAGATGGTGCATTCGCCATTCGTAAGCATTATTATGGCAAAAAAGTAAAATTAAATATGATTATGAATGCGAAAAGTGGTTATTGTCCAGAGGATTGTGGCTACTGTTCACAGTCATCCAAATCATCTGCTCCGATTGAAAAATATCCATTCATTACGAAGGAGGAAATTTTAGAGGGTGCCAAACGAGCATTTGACAATAAAATTGGTACCTATTGCATCGTGGCAAGTGGACGAGGACCAACACGGAAGGATGTCAATGTTGTAAGTGAAGCAGTCGCTGAAATTAAAGAGAAGTATGGCTTAAAAGTATGTGCTTGTCTTGGCTTATTAAAAGAAGAACAGGCACAGCAATTAAAAGAGGCGGGGGTAGATCGCTACAATCATAATTTAAATACTTCAGAGCGTCATCACTCATTCATTACAACATCGCATACCTATGAAGATCGTGTGAACACGGTAGAGATTGCAAAAAAGCATGGTATTTCACCGTGCTCAGGAGCAATCATTGGGATGAGGGAGACTAAAGAGGATGTCGTCAACATTGCGCGTGCACTCCATCAATTAGATGCTGATTCGATCCCAGTCAATTTTTTAAATGCTATTGACGGCACGAAGCTGGAAGGAACAAAGGAATTAAATCCTCGTTATTGTTTAAAGGTTTTAGCATTGTTCCGCTATATTAATCCAACAAAGGAAATTCGTATTTCTGGTGGTCGTGAAGTCAATCTTGGGTCGCTTCAGCCACTTGGGATGTATGCAGCAAACAGCATTTTTGTCGGAGATTATTTAACGACAGCAGGTCAAGAGGCAAATAGCGATTATCGTATGCTTGAGGATTTAGGCTTTGAAATTGAATTAACAGAAAAGCAGGAAGAAGTATTCTGCTAAGTACATGCTTCTGAAATAAAAATCTACTACTACAATTTAATGGGCATGTATGTGATAAACTGTATGGACGTTATGGAAAAGCGTCCATACGGTTTTTCTATTTGAGACAAATTAGCAGGATGAGACGTAAGCAATTTCTACATATTGAAGTTCCACTTTATGCCTAAAAAACATGGCTTTTCACAGAATGTTCAATGAAAGCGTTTTGAAATTGAACAGTTTGTGAAGGGCTTCACATAAGGCTTTATTTTTATAAAAATCAGCGTAAAATAAGAATCAGGTAAGGCAATGATAAAATATAGTTTACAGGAAGTATCACATTGTTCGGTGATTGTTATAGTAAAAAACAAGTTTGAAGGGAGATTTTTCTATGTGGGTTATTACAGTATTTGATAAAAAGGATGTTCGAATTTTTGAATACACAAACAAAAGTGAGGCTACACAAGCTTTGGCTAAATTCAAAAAAAATGCCGTATTAACATATACAAAATAAATTTGAGGTAGCAACCCTTTTCGACGCTATAGCGTACGAGAAGGGTTGTTTTTTGCTAAGATTGAACGAGAATTGAAATCGCACTGTACACCAATAAAAGAGCCATGATGATATTAAAAGGTTGTCGGTATTGGTGAAGAATTTTTTGAAAAGCTGAACCAAACAGAGCCCAGCTGCATGTACTGAGTATGCCGATGATTCCTAAAAATACAGCGAAAAGAAAATAGCTGAAATAAGATGAATAATAAGGGAGAATATAGGTTGCTACTACAGTAATACCAAACAATATCCCTTTAGGATTTATAAATTGTAATAAAATACCTACTAAAAATAAATGTCTGTTGTTGTCTCCTTCTTTGTCAAGATCACTGGCTTTGCTTGTTACTATTCTAAAGGCTAAATACAACATGTAGCCAACTCCAAATAGGGTCAAGGGTAACTTTATAATGGGCATAATATTTGTCAGGGCAATATTAAATAAGCTACATAAGCCAATCAGCATAAAAAAGCCTGCACCGACACCTAGAGAAAAGGGAATCGTTTTTGTAAAACTTTGTTTATTGGCAAATAGCATGGCCATAAAGTTATTAGGACCTGGGGTAAAACTTGTAATGACAACGAAAGTTAAAAAAGAAAATAATGGCACTGTAGTTCCTCCTTTTGATTGTATGTTATAATGTTCGAAATAAACAATATAACGTTTATACTTTTTATTATACAAAACGTACGTTATATTGTACATTTTAAAGGGGTGATTAGTCATGGAGGAAATTCATCTTGTATTTGCAAAAAATTTAAAAGCTATTCGAGAGAAGGAAAAGCTAAGCTTAGAGAAAGTTTCCCAGCTTTGTGGGGTGAGTAAGACAATGATAGGGCAAATTGAACGAGGGGAATCGAGCCCAACACTTACAACCATTTGGAAGATTGCAAATGGTCTAAAGGTTTCGTTTACGACGCTTATTAATCAACCACAACCTGAGACGGAGGTAATTTTACAAGAGGATATTCAAGTTTTAAAGGAGGATAACGGACGATATAGGGTATATCCTTATTTTCCTTTTCAAGAGGATAGCCGTTTTGAAATTTATACTGTGGAGATTGACCAGGAAGGAAAGGTAAGTGCAGAGGCACATAGAGACGGGACGGAGGAAATTATCACTGTTTTTGATGGTGAATTAGTGTTGACTATCATTGACAAGCCATATATCTTAAAGGCTGGTGACTCTATTCGATTTAAAGCAGATCGGCCACACACCTATTATAATGCAGGTCAGTCTTTAACACGGATAAGTATGACAATCTATTATCCTGAATAAACAAAACCTTATGAGCGAAACTAAATAGCTCATAAGGTTTTGCTTTGTCTGTGGATTATAAAATGCTACCTAATCGTTTAATACCTTCACGAATAATTTCAGGGGTTGCATTTGTATAATTAAGACGCATTGTACTTACTCCCGTTTTTGCTGTATAGAATGGGTCACCAGGGACAAATGCTACTTTTTGCTCCATTGCTTTGTGGAAGACATCAAGAGCTGATGCACCATTGTTCATCGTAGCCCAAATAAACATACCACCCTCAGGTCTTGTATACTCCACATGTGCTGGAAAGAATTCCTGCATCGCATCTAGCATTGCTTCAGCTTGATTTTTATATAATGTTATAATTTTCTGAACATGCTCAGTATAATCATTGTTTGCTAGATAGTCATAAATTACATATTGAGCAAAAATATTTGTGTGTAAATCAGTCGCTTGCTTTGCTGTTTCAATATGCTGCATTAGTTCTTTATTTTTTGTAATGATAAAGCCTAGACGCATTCCTGGCGTAATTGTTTTAGAGAAAGAACCAAGTAAAATGCTGTTCTCTAATTTGCCGGCACCGATGTATGGCAGTGGCTCGCCCTGAAAGCGCAATTCTCCATATGGATCATCCTCAATTAACGCCACATCATATTTTGAGATGATGTCGTAAATCTGCTGACGCTTTTCTTTAGAATACGTTAGCCCAGTTGGATTTTGGAAGTTTGGAACTGTATAAATAAATTTTACATTTGGTTGTTGTAGGGCTTTCTCTAACTCTTCTAAATTTAAACCATCATTTTCAAGTGTTACACCATGGAATGTTGGCTCACTTAATGTAAAGGCTTGAATGGCGCCTAAGTAACCGGGCTCTTCAATAATGATGCCATCTCCTTTGTTAATCAGTACTTTTCCAATTAATTCTAGAGCTTGCTGTGAACCTGTAGTGATAAAGACATCATCAGCGTTAACGTCTAATCCATGTAGACGTTGGTATTTCGCAGCAATGTACTCACGTAATGGTGCATATCCCTGCGTAGAAGAATATTGGAATAGTCGGCTACCATTTTCTGTGATGGCATGATCGACAGATGCTCTTAACGCATCAATAGGGAAAGAGATTGGGTTAGGAAGCCCCCCTGCAAAGGAAATAACGTCCTCTGCGTCTGTTACTTTCAAGATATTTCGGATGAATGAAGATGGTGTTTTTAAGATTTTTTCTGAATATTGCATAATTAATCGTTCCTTTTTTCTGATTTTTTAAAAATTATAGCATTGAAATCATATGCATACAATATTATCATTGTATGCAAGACAATTAAAATATTGTATGCAAAAGTGACGAGAAAAGGAGCATAGAGAATGCCAGTAAATTCATTTGAAGAGTATCCAATGAGCTGGAGACCAAATATCAGCAATATTTCTGCACCATTATATATAGCCATAGCTGAACAGCTTGAACAAGATATAAAGGACGGGAAGCTCTTACCAGGGACAAAGCTGCCCCCACAACGGGAATTAGCTGACTTTTTAGATGTTAATTTAAGTACAATCACAAGAGCATTTAAACTTTGTGGTCAAAAGGGGCTCATCTATGCTTCAATTGGAAGCGGAACATTTGTGTCATCCGATGCCGCAACCAATAAAATTTTATTGCCCACTAGTCATTCCCCTCATATGATTGAAATGGGCTCTGTTCTGCCAGATAACTATGTAAATGAAGACATTACCCGTTATATGAAAAAGATGATGAGTGATTCTAATTTTAATAAATTATTTCAATACGGAAGACCTGAAGGGAATGCCTGGCAAAATGAGGCAGCATTGAAGCTTTTAGAAAAAGTCAATTTTCAAACGGATCAGCCAATTTTGCTTGGAGCAGGAGGACAAAATGCGATTGTTGGAACATTAGCTGCATTGTTCCAAGCAGGAGATAGAATTGGCACAGATCCTATCACATATGCTGGAATAAAAACAGCTGCCAATATGTTAGGTATTCAATTAGTAGCAATTCAGCAAAGGAACGGAGAAATGACAAAAGAGGGGCTACTATATGCCTGTAAAAATGAGCATATTAAAGGTCTCTATGTGATTCCTGATTTTCACAATCCTACTACCCATACAATGTCTTTAGAAACAAGAAAAATGATTGCCGAAGTGGCGAGGGACAGAAGTTTAGTTATTATTGAGGATGCCATCTATAGCTTTTTGAAGGAGCAGCCTCTTGCACCAATAGCTTCCTATGCACCAGAAAAAGTTATTTATATTGCCAGCTTGTCTAAAACCATTTCACCTGGATTACGATTATCTTATATTGTTACACCTCCAGCATTGCGAAAAAGAATAATGGAGACGCTTTATAATATTAATATTTCAATATCGCCAATGATGCTAGAGCTTGCCACAAGATTGATTCATGATGGAGTAGCAGAAACGATATTAGAAAAACACAAACTGTATGCAAAGCAACAAAATGCATTGGTTAATCAATACTTAGGTGATTACAATATTTTAGGTGATGAAGCTTGTATTTTCAGATGGCTTATACTTCCTGATCAATTTACAGGTGTACAGTTTGAATTGCTTGCAGCAAAGGCTGGTGTTCAGGTGTACGCTGCGGAGCGTTTTGCAGTGGGCAATGCAAAGCCGATTAATGCAGTTCGATTAGCCATTACTGCACCAGAGAATCAACTTGAACAGGCACTGCTTATTTTGAAGGATTTACTTGAAAGCAATGGAGATTATACATTTGTTGATTAAAGGAAAGAAGACTTATAATAAGGCTATGTAAGGAAAAGTGGTGATCGGATGACGCATAAAGGGCGTATTATTTTTCATGTAGATATGAATAGTTTTTATGCTTCAGTTGAGCAGGCACATGATCCAAGCTTGAAGGGCAAGCCAATAGCGATAGCTGGAAACCCAAAAGAACGTCGGGGCATTTTAGTAACCTGTTCGTATGAGGCAAGGGCTCTAGGGATTTACACAACAATGACTGTTCATGAGGCAATGCGAAAATGTCCTGATTTATTGTTATTACCACCAGATTTTCAAAAGTATCGTGAAGCATCTAAGCAGATGTTTACCATACTACGTAGCTATACCGATTTAGTGGAGCCTGTTTCCATTGATGAAGGGTATATGGATGTAACTGAATTAAGTAAAGAGCAACATGCACTTAATATTGCCCAGGAAATACAAGAGCGAATTCAGACAGAGCTTGATTTACCTTGCTCTATTGGCATTGCGCCTAATAAATTTTTGGCGAAAACAGCCTCTGATATGAAAAAACCAATGGGTATTACCATATTACGAATTCGTGATATTGAGCAAATTCTTTGGCCTCGGGAGGTTGTTACTATGCATGGCATTGGTGCTAGTACAGCCAAAAAATTAAATGCACACAGTATTTTTACAATTGGTGATTTGGCTAAAGTTGAGGAATATGCGATAAAGCAGATTTTAGGAAAGAATGGCGTACGTCTCCGAGCGAGAGCAAATGGAGAGGATTCAAGAATGGTGGATCCAGATGCTATTTTTGATACAAAAAGTGTTGGCAACTCCACAACCTTACCAGAGGATGTAGTGGACATTCGGATTCTTCATAAAACAATCAATGGACTTTGTCAAAAGGTTGCAGAACGATTAGATGCCAAACGTCTGGCGAGCTCTACAGTGAGCATACAAATTCGAGATGCGGATTGGCATAATCATACACGCTCAAAAACGGTGTCTAATGCCATTTATCGTTTTGAAGATATTTATCAAGTTGCCTGTGAACTTTTTGATAAGCATTGGGATGAGACACCTGTTCGATTATTAGGAGTAACCGTGTCAAATGTTGTGGATCGTAAAGATTTTTCACAGCAGCTTTCCATTTTCAATTTTGAAGAGCATGTCAAGGATGAGCCTATTATTAAAATTGTTGATGAAATCGAAGCACGCTTTGGGAAAGGTATTATTAAGCGAGGGGTTGATACAGTCAAACGCTCAACCTATCAATCGCAAACGAGCTTTAGTAAAGATTTTTTAGATGATCATGAGTAGCGATTATTATGAGGTGATTAAGTTATGGATTATCAAGAATATGGTAGTGATCATAATAATTTTATGATGTTTATTCATGGTGGAGGTGTAGGAGGATGGATGTGGGATAAACAAGTCAAATATTTTTCTAACTTTCACTGTATTGTGCCAGAATTAATAGATGATGATATTGATTTTTCAATTGAAGAGTGTGCAACGAAACTACTAAAAATAATAGAAGAAAAAGCACAGGGTAAACATGTCACAGTAATTGGTTTTTCTTTAGGTGCACAAATTATCGTAAAAATGCTAAGCTTAAATGCTCAATTGATAGATAATGCGATTATTAATAGTGCTTTAGTAATACCTTCTCCAATTACAATTAAACTGATGGGACCATTCATTACATTATCTTTTCCTTTAATAAAAAATAAATCGTTCGCAAAACTTCAAGCTAAAACATTGTATATAAATCAAGATTATTTTCACCAGTATTATCAAGATAGTTTAAAAATGAAAGTAGAAACACTTACGAATATTCTGCGAGAAAATATGTCCTTTGCAATCCCTGAAAATTTTTCTCAAGCTAGCTGTGAGATTTTGGTAACTGTTGGTGAAAAGGAAAAGGGGATCATGAGAAAATCTGCTAGACTGCTAGTCAATCGTAATCCCAATTGTAAAGGTGTGGTGCTATCTAACGTGGGTCACGGTGTATCTTTGGCAAATCCTACGTTCTTTAATCATTTTGTTGAGAATTGGATGAAGGAGGGGCGATTACCAGAAGGAAAAATTATTCATTAAAATGAACCTACATAACTTTTAAAGCTAGTAGATTCAGCAAAGTTCTTTATTTAAAATAGTGAAGGTATAAGTCTTTATGTGCCCTTATCCAATGCTTCATTTCAAAGACCATCTCTTCATAGCTAGGGACAACAAATGAAAAATCGTTTCGAGTATTGACAAGCGTTTTATCAACATTTAGATGCTGACATGGAAGGATGGTTACTTGATTGTCCTTAAAGTGTTTATTGAATAGCTGCAAAAGATCGTACTTCGAAATACTCTGATTGTTAACAAGATGATATATGCCTGTAATGCATTCAGATGTAGCATGCTCTATCGCCTTTGCTAGCGTAAGGGTAGTAACTCCTGTCCAAATCGCACCAGTATAGCCGCTTATCATGTCATGCTGTTTCATAAAGCAGTTGAAGAGTCCAATACCTTCCACCTTCATATCCGGTCCAATAATAGAATTACGCAGTGTTAAATGTTTTGTGTTTTCGATTTCTCCTAGTGCCTTCGTACGATCATAAAAGGTTTCCCCATCGCTAAGCTATTTTCCTGATACGGAGATGTCTTTCCTGAGAATACACAATCCGTGCTTAGATGAATAAGCTTTGTTTGACGATTTTCCAATAATGAAACAATGGCATGAGGTAAATAGCTATTGATATAAATACTATCTTTCTGATTCACCTCACAGGCATTATTTAACATACCAATACAATTGACGATAGCATCATAGGAATCTTCTAGTAAAAGTGACTGTAAAAAAATAGGATCTGTTATATCTCCTATCCTATTACTTCCATATGGAAAGGCAGTTCTAGAATAGGTTGTCACATCATGCCC
The DNA here is from genome assembly GCF_058803665.1 of Lysinibacillus sp. GW821-FHT14F06. NCBI lineage: Bacteria > Bacillati > Bacillota > Bacilli > Caryophanales > Bacillaceae > Lysinibacillus > Lysinibacillus sp. GW821-FHT14F06. Next base: position 85,752 of record NZ_JBXAPF010000002.1, on the reverse strand, counting down.
TTGTTCACATAAATAGATGGAAATAATGTGACCAGCTATTCCAGTAGTACCAAGTACTAAATACTTCAAGGCTTTCCTCCTGTCCAATGTTGTAGTTCTTCTTGTAGGAGAGGGAGCTTTAGTAATTTTTCTTTTATTTCAGCTACTTTCATTATTTTTGTATTAGCAGAGTTGTACTCATCCGATAATGTTATTTTCGGAGAGCCTTCTTCTAAGTACTTTCCATAATTTAAATCGCGATTATCAGCAGGGATTCTATAAAAATCGCCCATATCGATGGCCTTTGTAGCCTCTTCCTTTGGGAGCTGCTGATATTACCCATCATCAACGATTCGGTACGATTTATCCAACGCATGATTGGGAAAGCGTAGCACAAACATTACAGCAAGTAACAAAACAGGAGCAATTACTAGCAGATACATGTGAACAACTCCAAGCATTTGCAAGAACAGAATTAAATTGGGAGCATATAGTGAAAAGAGTTGCTCAATATTTACAGGAAAAACCCCTCTAACGTGATATTCGCTCGAATTTGTGAAGAATTCTTTTCTTTATCCGATTATTTCCTTTATAATGAGAGCTAGATTCATATTTTTTGACAATCATGGGTAGACATAAGGGGAGAGCAGCATGAACATATTTCAAGCAACAATGAATGAATTAGAAGAGGTAGCAGTACTTTTTGATGAATACCGCCAATTCTATGGTATTGAATCAGATCAAAGCAGTGCTAAGGCATTTTTACAATTACGAATGGCCTTAAAGGAATCTATTATTTTTATAGCTGTAGAAAATGACAAGGCAGTTGGATTTACACAATTATATCCTACTTTTTCTTCCATTGCTTTACAGCGTGCATATATTTTAAATGATATATATGTGAATGAAGATGCAAGGGGCCAAGGGGTGGGCACGGCATTAATGCATAAGGTATTTCAATATTGTGAGCAGCAATCTGCTCGTTATGTCACACTTCAAACAGCCACTGATAATATTAATGCAAGAAAGCTATACGAAAATCTTCATATGAAACAAGATCAATATTGTAATTACGTAAAGTATTTTGATTAAGAAATAAGCATCTCGCCATGATAGGACGAAGATGCTTTTCTAGTTTAATTGGTGGTTTCTGAATTAAATGCAAGAAAAAACGCTAAGGTATGAAGAAAAAAGCTCGGCTCCTTCTAATAAACGCTGAGGTGCAAAGATAAAGAACTCAGATTCCCCCAAGAATCGCTCAGGTGAGAAGACAAAGAGCTCAGATTCCCCCAAGAATCGCTCAGGTGAGAAGACAAAGAGCTCAGGTTTCCTCAAGAATCGCTCAGGTGAGAAGAAAAAGAGCTCAGGTTTCCTCAAGAATCGCTCAGGTAAGAAGAAAAAGAGCTCAGGTTTCCCCAAGAAATGCTCAGGTGCGAAGGCAAAGAGCTCGGGTTTCCCCAAGAAATGCTCAGGTGAGAAGAAAAAGAGCTCGGGTCCCCTCAAGAATCGCTCAGGTGAGAAGAAAAAGAGCTCAGGTTTCCCCAAGAATCGCTCAGGTGAGAAGACAAAGAGCTCAGATTCCCAAAGAATCGCTCGGGTCCCCTCAAAAAACAGCTCAGATACAGATCCTCAAATCTGCTCAATCAGTTTCTGTAAATCATCCTTTGAACGAGGTAGCTTAATGTTTTCCTTCAATAGTTTTTTACTCTGTAAAGCAAGTGTCATTTCAAAGACCCAGGGACGTTCCAGATGGGCTCGTTGAATTAACTCCTCCTGATAAAACATCTCAACAGGGTCCCCGTTATAGATGATTTTGCCACCTTCCATAACGATAATTTGATCTGCCCATTCATAGGCTAATGGGATGTCATGGGTCGCCATTAAAATGGTACGATCCCCATTTTCTAATTTGGCTAAATACTGTAAAACTTGTGCAGCATAATAATTATCGAGTCCAGCGGTTGGCTCGTCTAATAATAAAACAGATGGTTCCATCGCTAGTACACCTGCCATGGCTACTCGTTTTTTCTGACCCACACTTAAAAAATGTATTGGTTTATCGAGTAGCGCTTCCACCTCTGTTTGTTCTACTGCCCAAGCAATTTTCTCTTCAATTTTTTCAGTTGTCCAACCGAGGTTCAAAGGTCCAAATGCAATATCCTGCTTCACTGTACCCGAAAATAGCTGATTGTCTGCATCCTGAAAAACAATGCCAACCTGTTGACGTAATTCTTTTAATGCTTTTCTGCTATACTGTAGCTCCTTGCCGCAAAAGGCTATATTTCCAGTAGTTGGCTTAAGAATCCCATTGAGGAGCTGAAATAATGTAGATTTTCCCGCTCCATTATGACCTAGTAGGGCGATTTTTTTGCCTTTCGGAATTTGGAGTGTAATATCTGTTAGTGCGTGTGTTCCATCTACATAGTCGTAAGAAAGCTGATTTAGTTCAAAGTATAAGTCTGTTGTCATTAGAAAAAACCTCCATACACGATGAGGAATAGTAAGATAGCGGCAATACCGAGCCAGTTTTTCATGCTATAGGTTGCTTTCTCCTGCCAATATACCGCTTCGCCACCACGTGCTTGCATGGCATTATTAAGCTCGCGGCTTCGTTGGAACATTTCAGCAAATAAAGCGGCGATAAGCATAGATACAGAGCGTAGCCACTGGGCAGGTGAGCGATAACCAAGTCGAGCCTGCTGAGCAAGGTGAATTTTTTGCATACTGTCTAAAAAAATAAAAATAAATCGATATGTTAATTCCACTAGCTCAACAAACAACGCAGGAATTCTACATTGTCGTAACACATGACAAATAGATTGTACGGATGTTGTTAGGATTAAAAAATATAAACAACTGACACTTCCAAGAACGATGAAAAAAAGTTGCTGTGCTGTAAATAAGCTTACATTGCCCACAAAAATTGTCCAATGTTTAAAAGAAAATGACCAGATATGTGCAGGTAGTTTGCTAGTCGCTGGTGCTATTGAAATTAAAATAGATAGTAAGCTAGATAGTAAAAAAAATCCGGGTAACAATAATAGTTTAAAATAATATTTAACAGGGATTTTAGCGCCTATAATGATAAAAGCACTCATTACAATAAATGTAATGAGTGAAATTCGTTCATCTCTCATGATAAGCGACAATAATAATAGTCCAAAGGAAAACATCATTTTTTCTAGCGGATGAACAGACGCTAGCTTATTCATATATGCATACTTATCAATGAGTAACATACTTAACCTTCTTTATGTTTACCGCGCATATAGCCGATGAAATAGCCGATGAAACCGGCACCAATAGCAGCTTGTAGTGCGAATAATAAGCTTTCAATTTCTCCACTTGGTGGTTCCCATAAGCTTTCAAACCATGGTTCGTAGTCAGCATTTATTTCACCGATTGCTGCCTCCGCTTCACCATCTGCTCCTCCGAATTCAGCACCTTTTTGTATGAAAAGTGGGATAATGGCTAATAACACAACGATTGCAAGCAGTAATAAGTTTTTTTTCATCCTAATGTGCCTCCTTTGTTGAGAAAACACGTAATGCTTTTAATTCGCTTACATTGTATTTTTTTAAGAAATTCATCACGACTACTGTTAAAATTCCTTCACTAACAGCAAGAGGAATTTGTGTTAAAGCAAAAATACCCGCAAATTTTGAGAATGAAGCCATAAAGTCACCAACCTCAGAAGGGAAAGCAAGAGCTAGCTGTACAGAAGTGACAATATATGTACCTAAATCACCAAGCATAGCAGCTAAAAATACAGCTAAAGAAAATGATAGACCCATTTTTTGAGAGCCTTTAAATACATAATAAGCAATAATTGGACCAACGACTGCCATAGAAAAGGCGTTAGCTCCTAAAGTTGTAAGCCCTCCATGTGCTAAAAGTAAAGCTTGGAATAATAATACAATCGTTCCGATTACACTCATTGCTAATGGTCCAAAAAGAACTGTGCCGAGCCCAACACCTGTTGGATGCGAGCAGCTTCCTGTTACAGACGGAATCTTTAATGCTGATAACACAAAGGCAAAGGCACCTGATAGTCCTAAAATCATTTTTGTTTCAGGGTTTGCATCAATCGTTTTGCGAATTGAACGTAATCCTAAAATAATAAATGGAATGGATACAACCCACCAAAAAATGGCCCACTCGATTGGCAAAAAGCCCTCCATTATATGCATGGCAAATGCACGATTTGGCACAAATAAAAATGCCAATAAGAAATAACTAAGCTTCCAGCCTGAGAATTTCAAAACTTCTCCTCCTCACTTATAGTTTTTGAATTAGCGTGCGAAAATAAAAAAACACTTCTCCATATTGGAAAAGTGCATAGCTAAGACAAATAGAATTCGATTCTACTAAGCCGCACACCTATCCTCGTAGGTTGAAACGTTCACATACTTTTCGGCAGGTCTCCTGGCTTTAGTTCCTCGTTTTATAGGCCTTCCCATCCGTTGGACAGTGACATTCTCTATAAAACTCCCTAGTACAGTGGCGGGACCGCGCCGGACTTGAACCGGCTTCCCTTTTAAGCGAAATGATAAGCACTTCGCACCGAAAAAAGATGAAGTTGTGAGATTTCACGACACAGTGTAACATGATTTTTCATCTTGAGGCTATCTTTTTTAGAAAAAATTTTTAAAATTGAGGTGCAATCTAGAAAATTCTGATAAAATAAAAGAGAAACTTTTCTTTTTTCTACGAATTTTTTGATGAAATTTTAATGAAAATGTCATAATTTTAGAGAGAAATATTGAAATTTTAAAATTATAAGATATGATAGAGACAGTTTTCAATTCGTGTTAAACATACAAATTTGATATAAAAACATACATAAGTGCTTGAATATTTTCAAGATAATAGGGAAATTGGTGAAAATCCGATACAGCCCCCGCTACTGTAATAGCTGATGAAATCGCAAATGCCACCTAGTGCAAACTTGGGAAGGCGCGAAAGTAAATGGAAGCTTAAGTCAGGAAACCTGCTTATGTAATCATGCATGCAAACTTTTCGGAGGGAGAAGTTGAAGCAAAGGCGAGTACCTGTAGTTTATTCGACTTTATTTGGCTTCTACAAAACCTTTACTCTTCGAATTAGAGTAAAGGTTTTTCTTTGTTCCTAAAAGTATTGAGGGGGAGAACAACGATGACTACTTGGAATTTAGAAGGGATGCAAACACATCTTTTTATTTGCAATGGCAGTAGCTGTATGAAAAAAGAAGCGGAGGAAATTACGCAAGCTATTCGTGATGAAATACAGTTACAGGCACTTGATAAAACAATACATACAACACGGACACGCTGCAATGGCAGATGTAAGGATGCGTGTGTTGTCATTGCGTATCCACAAGGAAATTGGTACCGTGTGCCAACAACAGAGCATGCAAGGGCACTTGTACAGGATTTACATCATGAGTCACTGCATGATGAACATGTCTTTACGCTTCGTGAGGGCACGTTACAGCGGACAGCACAAACAACAGCCATTAAAGGCATCGAAAAGGTGAAAGAGGGGTAACAAAATGGCGCAAAAAGGGAAGATTTTCGTGGTTGGCTTTGGGCCTGGTGATTTTAATCATATTACACATCGGGCAGTGGAGGCATTACAACAGAGTGATATGATTATAGGCTATAAAACATATGTAGAGCTTATTCAAGACTTAGTTAATGCAAAATCCATTGTTAGCACAGGTATGACGGAGGAAGTATCTCGTGCACAGGAAGCGGTACGCCAAGCGGAGGCAGGGAATATCGTATCTGTTATTTCCAGCGGTGATTCTGGTGTTTATGGCATGGCAGGATTAGTGTATGAGGTATTGATCGAGCTTGGTTGGACGGAAGCAACTGGTGTAGAGGTAGAAATTGTTCCAGGTATTTCAGCTATCAACTCATGTGCAAGTTTACTAGGTGCTCCAATTATGCATGATGCTTGTACAATCAGTTTAAGTGACCACCTAACACCTTGGAATTTAATTGCGAAGCGTGTAGAGGCAGCAGCGATGGCGGATTTTGTGATTGCGTTGTATAACCCAAAAAGTGGTCGACGTACTAGACAAATTGTGGAGGCCCAGCGCATTTTATTAGAATATCGTTCACCTGATACTCCAGTGGGGCTTGTCAAAAGCGCGTATCGTGACCGTCAGGAAGTTACAATGACAACTTTAGCAGAAATGCTAGAGCATGATATTGGGATGCTGACAACGGTTATTATCGGAAATTCATCAACGTTTTTCTATGATAATAAAATGATTACACCACGCGGCTATCAGCGTAAATATACACTCGGTGAGGAAAAGCAGCCATTACGTCCACACCAACGTTTAAGGGAAGAAAATGAACCATGGGCAATGAATCAAGAAACAGGGGAGGCACGCAATGACTTTGCAGCAGATCCTAATGCTAATCGTATTGAGCCCAGTGTAGCCATTACACCTAATCCAAAGCAAAAAAAAACTTCACTTGAGATGGCGACAGCAGCGTTAGCGATGGTCAAAGGAACAAATGAGGTAAAGATAACACCAAAGCTTGTGCAACAAAAAATCGAATCTATCTTTGAATTAGCTGTAAGCCCAGGAGTAGCCAATAAATTTTTCACTCCGCAACAGATGATCACGCTGGCAGAAGTTGTTGGAGAGGATGGAACGATGGAATACACACCTGACCATCAAATCCATTTAAAAATCCCAACGACAGAGCCAGAAAAAATTACAGCCAAGCTTCGTGAGGTTGGATTTTTACTGACACCGATTGGAGATGTATTATCATTAAAGGCTTGTGACTTCTGTTACGGAGAAAAGGTTGATTCGATTCCATATGCAGAGGAGATTCAGGAGAAACTTGGTGGTATGTCTTTACCGAAAACTTTGAATATTGGCTTTAATGGCTGCGGTATGGCGTGCTATCGAGCAGTATTTGATGATATTGGTATTGTTTATCGTAAAAGCAGGTTCGATGTTTTTATTGGGGCAAAGCCAGTAGGACGTACAGCACATGCTGCACAGCCAGTTGTAGAGGGACTAGAGCCTGAACAACTTATTCCACTCATTACGGATATCATTGAGGAGTATAAAGCAAATGCCCACCCAAATGAACGTCTGTTTAAGTATTTTAAACGTGTTAAAAAGATTCTGCACTTTACGTATCAGGATATGTCTTCAAAAATAAAAGTAGAGCCCGCTCCATGCGGTGACTAGTGAGGAGTTATGAGATGAAAGCAATTTTATTTGTCGGCCATGGAAGCCGTTTAGCAGCAGGAAATGATGAGGTACGTACATTTATTGAGCAAATGACACCTCGTATTGATGATAGCTTCTTAGTAGAAACGTGTTTCTTGGAGTTTGCTTCTCCAAACATTGAAGAGGGTATAACAAATTGTGTGAAGAAGGGTGCAACAGAGGTGCATGTGATTCCAATTATTCTTCTTCATGCTGGGCATTCAAAGCTACATATCCCAGCAGAAATCGAACATGCGCGTGAGCATTATCCACATATTACATTCACATATGGTCAAACGATAGGTGTCCATGAAGAGATATTTGCTATTTTAGAGGATCGTTTAGCTGAAATCGGCTTCAATGCTGAAGAGGAACAACAGGATACAGCTATCTTGTTAATTGCACGAGGCGGCAGTGATTCATCTGCAAATGGTGATTTTTATAAAATTACACGTCTGTTATGGGAAAAGTTGCCTGTCAAATATGTTGAAAGTGCCTTTATGGGGGTAACGGACCCTCGTGTCGAAGAGGGAATTGAGCGCTGTGTTAAGCTAGGTGCTAAAAAAATCATTATGCTTCCGTACTTTTTATTCACGGGCATCCTGATGGAACGTATGAATGGTATGTGTCAACAATTTAACGACAAATATCCAGATTGTGATATTCAAATTGCTGACTATTTTGGCTATCATGAACGTTTGCAAAATGTGCTACTAGAGCGTATTGAGCAAGCTGTAAATGGGACATCAACAGGTATGCAGGATTTAGAAAATTATCGAGCATATGCAGCGGTGCATGGTCATGCGCATCATCATCACCATCATGACCACGATCATGATCACGACCATCATGATCATCATCACGAACATGACCATCACCATGAAGAGGAGTCTGTGAAATGATTTTCATGTTAGCAGGGACGAGTGATGCTAGAGACTTAGCTCTTGAAATACAGTCAGCAGGATATGATGTAACGGCAACAGTCGTTACTGAATCAGCAGCCTCTAGCCTTGCTGAGGTGGGTCTGCCTCATTTAATTGGACGATTAACAGCTGAAGAAATGGCGACTATTATGACAGAACAAGGCTATCGTTTAGTTGTAGATGCCTCTCACCCATTTGCTGAGGAAGCTTCCAAAAATGCCATGGCAGCAGCGGAGCAAGCAAATGTACCGTATATTCGCTATGAACGAGCACATGAGCACTATTCTCATCCTCTTATAACAGTAGTAAAAGATTATGAGGAGGCTGCACACTTAGCGGCAGAAAAACGTGGTGTCATTATGCTAACGACAGGCAGTAAAACGCTTGCGACATTTACTAAGGTTTTACATGGCCTGGAGAATACAAGAGTGATTGCACGTATGCTACCTAGACTTGATAACATGGAAAAATGTGAGGCACTTGGTGTTGCTCAAAGGGATATAGTCGCTATACAGGGACCCTTTTCAAAGGAATTAAACGAAGCGCTTTTTCGTCAATATGATGTGACATTGATGATTACGAAGGAGAGCGGCAAGGTTGGCTCAGTGGATGAAAAGTTAGAGGCAGCACTTGCATGTGGCATTGAAACACTATTAATTGCAAGACCAAATATAAAGTATGGCCAGCAATATTCTACATTTACGGAAGTACTACAGGCTGTACAACACACACTTTAGGAGGCAATTCAGATGGATTTTAAAACAGATTTCAAACCTTTAACGGTAGACCCAGACAAAATTTACGATTACAGTTTTTCTATTATTGCAGAAGAAATGGGCGAACATGATTTCTCAGAGGATGAGTGGAAGATTGTTCGTCGTATTATTCATGCATCTGCTGATTTTGAGCTAGGTCGTAGCGTTATTATTACTCCAGGAGCGATTGAAGCAGGTATCAAGTCAATTCTTGCAGGTCGCCATGTGATTGCTGATGTACAAATGATTGAAAGTGGCTCAGGAAAAAAACGTTTCCAAAAGCATGGTGGGGATTTACACTGTTATATCGCAGATGAAGATGTTTCAGTAGAAGCTAAAAAACAAAATACAACACGTGCTATTATCTCCATGCAAAAAGCTGCTAAATTACATGAAGGCGGTATTTATGCCATTGGTAATGCACCAACTGCATTGCTAGAGTTAATCCGTTTAATTAAAGAAGGCTTAGCAAAACCAGATTTAATTATTGGTATGCCAGTTGGCTTTGTATCTGCTGCTGAGTCAAAAGAGGAATTATTAAAACTAGAGGGTATTCCGTATATTACGAATGTTGGCCGTAAAGGCGGTAGTACAGTGACGGTTGCCGCATTGAATGCCATCTCACTTTTAGCGGATGAACAGGCGAAAAAATAATGGAGCGGAAGCCAAAAAAGGATCCCAAGGACATGCGTCACGGTTATACAACGGGAGCCTGTGCAACTGCCGTGGCAAAGGCAGCATTGCTCGCCCTAATTACAAATGAAGAGCAGGAAACTAGTACAATTCATTTGCCAATTGGGCGAGATGCAACCTTTACGATTGAAAATTGTACGTTTGAAAACAATACGGTAAGCTGTGAAACCATTAAGGATGCTGGGGATGATCCAGATGCTACACATAAAGCACTTATTATTGGCACAGTGAGCTGGGCGGATACTCTTGGCATTCATCTTGATGGAGGAATTGGTGTCGGGCGCGTAACGAAGCCCGGCTTACCAGTACCAGTTGGAGAAGCGGCTATTAATCCCGTACCTCGTAAAATGATTCATAGTACTGTACAGGGTGTTCTTGACGATTTTCAAATTAATCGAGGCGTCAACGTTATTATTTCTGTCCCAGATGGTGAAGAAATTGCGAAAAAGACCTTGAACGGTCGTCTGGGGATTATAGGTGGTATTTCCATTTTAGGCACAAGGGGAACCGTCGTGCCTTTTTCGAGTTCCGCTTATATGGCAAGTATAGTGCAAGCAATAAGTGTTGCTAAGGCGGCTGGCTGTGAGCATTTAGTCATTACAACAGGTGGACGCAGTGAAAAGTACGGTATGGCGCAGTACCCTGATTTACCAGAAGAAGCATTTATTGAAATGGGCGATTTTGTTGGTTTTACCTTAAAACACTGTAAACGCCTTGGCATTAAGCAAGTTTCTCTTGTTGGCATGATGGGGAAATTTTCGAAGGTCGCGCAAGGTGTGATGATGGTCCATTCCAAAAGTGCTTCGATAGATTTTAATTTTTTAGCACAATTGGCTAAGGATATTGGGGCAGACGAGGAAACAATAGCTGCAGTACAGGAGGCCAATACCGCTTCACAGGTAGGCGAAATTATGGCAGAAAAGGGCTATGATGCATTTTTCCATCATTTGTGTGAGGCTTGCTGCTACTCCTCCCTACACCATATTAGAGGCGGTTTAACGCTTTCCACATCGATTTATTCGATGCAGGGACAATTATTAGGAAGGGCTGATGACATTGCATCGATCGATGAAATTGATTGGGATCGGGGATAACGGACAGGAAAGCTTATTGCCACAATATTTACAGTGGATTGAAAACTGTGAGGTACTTGTTGGTGGAGAGCGTGTTCTGGAATTTTTCCCGACCTTTAAAGGCGAAAAAATAATGATTAAAGGCGGCCTTTCTGCACTTGTTACTAGATTATCTGAGGAAACAAGAAATACGATAATCCTAGCATCTGGTGATCCATTATTTTATGGAATTGGCAGTTACTTAGCGAAAAAGCTAGATATAGAGGTTTACCCATATATAAGCTCAGTGCAGCTTGCCTTTGCAAAGATGGGAGAAAGCTGGCAGGACGCCTATGTCACAAGTATTCATGGGCGCTCCATGAAGGGCTTAGTACAGCGTATTGATGGCAAAAAGAAAGTTGCACTTCTAACAGATGCGGAAAACAATCCGAATGCACTAGCACGTTATTTAAAGCATTTTGACATGACAGAATACCGAGCATTTGTTGCGGAAAATTTACAAGGCATAAATGAAAGATTCGGCTGGTATTCGCTTGATGAATTAGAAGAAGCGGATTTTTCTCCTTTAAATGTCGTTATTCTTCAGCAATTTTCAGAGCCAAAGCGTTATGCTCTTGGCATTGAAGATGAAGAATTCTCACAGCGAAAGCCAGATAAAGGGCTAATTACGAAAAAAGAAATTCGAGTATTAAGTTTGCAGGCAATGCAGCTTCAAAAGGATAGTATCATCTGGGATGTTGGAACTTGTACAGGTTCAATGGCAATTGAGGCTGGCAAGCTTGCGCCAGAAGGCCAAGTGTTTGCGGTGGAGAAAAATGCTCCAGATTTAGAAAATTGCCTGCAAAACCAGCAAAAGTTCCGTGTCGATATTACAGCTATTCACAGTAAGGCGCCAGCAGGGCTTGAAAACTTCCCTGACCCAGATGCTATTTTTATCGGCGGTACAGGAGGCGAAATGGTTGAGTTACTGCAATTGTGTTGTAGACGCATAAAGCCAAATGGACGTATAGTCCTGAATGCTGCAACCATCGAAAATTTATATAAGGCAGTGGAAGCATTTAAGGCATGTGGCTTTGCTGTAGACATTTTACAGGCACAGCTTGCACGCAGTAAACCAATCTTAGATATGACACGCTTTGTCCCATTAAATCCTATTTACATTATTTCAGCATATCGAAAGGAAGAAAATCATGAGTAATCTTGGTATTTTATATGGCTTGGGAGTAGGTCCTGGCGACCCAGAATTAATTACGGTGAAGGCATTTCGTGTTATTCAGGAATCGCCGGTTATTGCCTATCCAAAAAAGTTAAGAGGCAGTAAAAGTTATGCACATCGAATCGTGGATGTTTATATTAATCCAGAAGAAAAGGATATGCTTGGCCTAGTATTTCCAATGACGAAGGATGAGGCTGTATTAGAGCGTGAATGGACAAAATCTGTTGAGCTTGTTTATGAAAAATTGAAAGAAGGCAAAGATGTCGCATTTGTTACAGAGGGAGATCCTCTATTATATAGTACATTTATTCATATGATGAAGCTGATGCAGGACAAGCACCCAGAGGTTGAAATTCGTACAGTTCCAGGTATTTCTTCATTCAATGGTTCTGCATCACGCTTAGGTATTGCTCTAGCGGATGGAGATGACAAAGTTGCCATTATACCTGCCCATGATGACTATAATGCAATGCGTGAAGCCATTGAAAGTCATGATGCAGTTGTGTTTATTAAAGTAGCGAAGGTGATTGATCTAATGCTCCAGGTGCTACGAGATTTAGATTTACTTGATAAGGCGTCAGTTGTAACAAAGGTAACGTCTGACGAGGAAGTTATTTGGGATGTGCGTGAGCTAGACGGTGTCGAGTTAGAATATTTAACATTAATGGTGGTGCGTAAATAATGAAGAAAATCTATATTGTTGGCGCTGGTCCTGGTGACCCAGATTTAATTACAGTAAAAGGCTTACATATGCTACAAACAGCAGATGTGGTGATGTATACAGATTCATTAGTTAATGAGGAGTTAATTGCAAAAGCAAAGCCAGATGCTGAGGTAATCCGTACGGCTGGCATGCATTTAGAGGAAATGGTAGCGGTTATGGTGGATCGCGTTAATGCGGGAAAGGTAGTAGCTCGTATGCATACAGGAGATCCTGCAATGTACGGCGCTATAATGGAGCAGGTAGCTCTATTAAAGAAAGAAGGCATTGGCTATGAGGTGATTCCTGGTGTGAGCTCAGTCTTCGCTTCTGCGGCAGCTATTGGTGCAGAATTAACAATTCCAGATTTAACGCAAACACTTATTTTAACACGTGCTGAAGGGCGTACACCTGTACCTGAATTTGAAAAGCTACGTGATTTAGCAGGTCACCATTGTACAATTGCGCTATTCCTCAGTGCAACATTAACGAAAAAGATTGTCAAAGAGTTACAGAGTGCTGGCTGGGCAGATGATACACCAGTAGCTGTTATTCAACGTGCATCTTGGCCAGACCAAAAAATCGTACGTACAACATTAGTTGAATTAGATGAAGCGATGCGTGTTAACGGTATTCGTAAGCATGCGATGATTTTAGCTGGCTGGGCATTAGATCCTACTATTCATGATAAGGATCAATACCGCTCGAAATTATATGATGCAACCTTTACTCATGGCTTTAGAAAAGGTGTGAAGACAAGTGATTGAATTACAAGAGGGTATTTTACCTGAGGTTGATCAACGCAATCCTTATGCTGTTGTAGCCATCACAAAACATGGTGTACAAATTGGACGTCGTTTACAGCATACCTTCGCGGCAAGTGATTTATATTATATGAGTAAATTTGAGCAAGGTGAAGAAGCAGACAAGCATATTCAAATGTTTACAGGTACTGTGCGATTGCTATTGCCAGCTCTTTTTAAGCAATATAAAGGCTTAATTTTAATCATTTCACTTGGTGCAGTTGTACGTATGATTGCCCCAATATTAATAGATAAAAAAACTGATCCGGGTGTTGTTGTCATTGATGATCGTGGTGAGAATGTCATTAGTGTGTTATCTGGACATTTAGGCGGTGCCAATGAGCTAACACATGAAGTAGCTGCAGCACTAGGCGCCAATCCAATAATTACAACAGCTTCCGATGTACAAAAAACAATTCCTGTTGATTTATTTGGTGCCCGCTTTGGTTGGGTATGGGATAGTGCAGATAAATTGACACCTGTTAGTGCTTCTGTTGTGAATGAAGAGCATGTCGCTATCGTTCAGGAAACGGGTGAACGTGATTGGTGGATGCGTGATACACCAATGCCAGAGCAAATTAAAATTTATCCGTCCACTCAGGCAGCAATAAAGGCTAAGCCACATGCGACTTTGTTAATTACAGATCGTATGATAGAGCCTGAAGAAGAAGTACTGCTTGAAAATGGTGTGATTTATCGACCACAATCGGTAGTGCTAGGGATGGGCTGTAATCGTGGGACATCTCTGGAAGAAATTGAGCAAGTCATTGATGAAACGCTGGCGGAGCTAAAGCTTTCAAAAAAAAGTGTGAAAGCATTATGCACAATCGATTTAAAGAAAGATGAGCAATGCTTCTTGGACATTACAAAGAAATATGATTGGGAATTTGTAACATATTCACCAGCTGAATTAAACGAAATAGATTTCCCATCACCTTCAGAAACAGTTTTTAAATATACAGGAGCTTATGGTGTCAGTGAACCAGCTGCTTTGCGTTATGCTAAGGTAGATTCGCTTATTTTAGAAAAGAAAAAATCAGGCAATGCTACGATTTCTGTTGCTAGATTACTATTTTAAGGAGGAAACCCATGCAAACAAATCGTTTTGTACTGGCTGGTACGGGAAGTGGCGTAGGTAAAACAACTTTCACTATTGGATTGATGAAGGCTCTACAAAATAAGGGAAAAGTGGTGCAGGGCTTTAAATGTGGTCCTGATTATATAGATCCAACCTATCATACGACCGTAACGGGAAGAGTATCACGAAATATTGATAGCTGGATGTTTTCACAGGAGGCTGTACGAGATATTGTTGCGCGCGCAAGCATGGATGCAGATGTTGCCATTATTGAAGGCGTAATGGGCTTCTATGATGGTAAAAGTCCTTTATCTGATGAAGGCTCTGCTGCAGATATTAGTGTTATCACAGAAAGTCCTGTCATTTTAATTGTTAATTGTGCAAGTATGGCTCGAAGTGTTGCAGCAGTTGTAAAGGGCTTCCAATTGCTGTCTGATAAGCCGAATATAGTTGGTGTGATTGCGAATCAGGTTGGCAGTGTTGGTCATTATGAAATTGCGAAAGCTGCGATTGAGCAGGAATGTGGTATCCCTGTTATTGGATACTTAAAGCGTGAGAAGGGGATTGATATCCCTAGTCGCCATTTAGGACTAGTGCCTGCCATTGAACGAGGAGAACTAGATTCATTTTTTGATAAGCTTGGTTCATTAATGGCAGAGACAATAGATTTAGACCAATTATTGAACTTAACTAAGGCTCCTATTTTACAAGAAACAGGACAGCTATTTGCAGAAGAACCATCTCAAAATATTTGTATTGCTGTTGCAAAGGATGCGGCATTTAATTTTTATTATGAAGAAAACTTAGCGCTACTACGTGCCAAAGGAGCAACACTGCAATATTTCTCACCGCTTGCCAATGAAGCGGTGCCTGTGGAGGCTGATGGGCTGTATATTGGCGGAGGCTTCCCAGAGGAATTTGCAGAAGCACTAGCTAACAATGTAGAAGCTAAAAATTCTATTCGTGAAGCAATCTCCAAAGGTTTACCGACATTAGCAGAGTGCGGGGGCTTTATGTATTTGACAGAGGCCATAACAAATAATGATGGTATTCGTTTTGATATGGTAGGTGTTATTCCTGGAGAAGTGGCCATGCAAACAAAGCTAGCCGCTCTTGGCTACCGCGAAATTTTTGGCACTCAACATAATTTCTTAATCGGTACTGATGAAGTAGCTAAGGGACATGAATTCCACTATTCAACATATAGCGGCACACATAATACGCCTGCCTATCAAACGAAAGGTCGTTTTGGGAAAAAGCAAGAGGGCTATCAAGAAGGTAATCTAGTAGCTGGCTATACACATTTTCATTTCGTATCAAATCCAAAGCTTGTTGACAACTGGCTAGCAGCTTGTAAGAAGGTGAAAAATCATGACTAATTATTTTCCAATTCATATTAATATAGAATACAAAACTGTAGTGATTGTTGGAGGTGGGCATGTAGCAACACAGAAAGTAACATCATTGCTTCCAGCTAAAGCAAATATTGTTGTAGTTAGTCCAACCCTAGCCGACTCATTACTGCCACTTGCGCAAGCAGGGCAAATTACATGGCGTGAAAAAGAATTTGAACCACGTGATTTAGATGATGCATCACTAATCATTGCCGCGACAAATGATACATTGGTAAATGAGGCTGTACAAGAAGCTGCTCAGCATTGGCAGCTTATCAATCGTGCAGATGCACAAACTGAGAGTGATTTTATTACACCAGCAACCGTACGTCGTGGTCCTTTAGTGCTCACAGTATCAACGTCAGGTGCTAGTCCGGCATTAGCAAGAAAAATCAAAGCTGATCTCGAAGAGCAATTTGATGAGGTATATGATGACTATGTATGCTTTTTACAACAGGCACGCTTAATGATTGCTGCAAAGTTTGAAAAAGGTCAGCAAAGACGTGCCTCGTTACAAGCTTTACTAGACCCAAACTTACTAGAATGGACACGTCGTGGTGAGATAGATAGACGTGAAGCCTACTTACAACAATTATTGATGGGAGAAGTGCAATGAAGGATGGAATGGTGTATTTAGTGGGAGCTGGGCCAGGAGACCCCAAGCTTATTACAGTGTATGGGCTTGAATGTATTCAGAAAGCAGATGTTATTGCCTATGATCGTCTTGTGAATCCCAAATTGCTAGAATTTGCGAAAAAGGATGCGGAGCTTGTGTACTGTGGTAAATTACCTGGCAAGCATCACCTTATTCAAGACGAGATTCATGCACTACTTGTTGAAAAAGCGCAAGAAGGCAAGATTGTCACACGATTAAAGGGAGGAGACCCATTTGTTTTTGGTCGTGGTGCTGAGGAAGCCGAGGTATTAAAAAATCATGGGATTGCCTATGAAATCGTACCTGGCATAACAGCAGGAATTGCTGCTCCGGCATATGCAGGTATTCCTGTCACACATCGAGACTATGCGACAAGCTTTGCGCTCGTAACGGGTCATGGTCGAGAAGAAAAGGGACAAGATTATTTAAACTGGACTGCACTTGCAACAGGTATTGATACAGTTGCCTTTTATATGAGTGTTGGCAATATTGCCTATATCTCTAGAAAATTAATTGAACATGGTCGTAAGGCATCTACGCCAGTTGCTGTCATTGAATGGGGCACAACAGATCAACAACGTACCATTACTGGCCAGCTTGATGAAATTGCTAGCATTATTGAACGAGAGGGCTATCATAACCCTTCTATGATTATTGTTGGTGATGTCGTCAATGTTCGAGAAAAAATTCAATGGTTTGAAGAGCAGGGACTTGCTTTTTCATAGAAGATTTAAATGGAGGGAACAGCATGACTGTAATAGAGGCATTAAAAAATCGTCGAGCGATTCGTAATTATACAACACAGCCTGTTGAGAAAGAGAAAATTGAACAAATTTTACAAGCAGCCACTTATGCGCCCAATGACCGTATGCGTGAGCCCTGGCATTTTTATATCATTCAAGATGATGCCATGAAACGTTATGAGGAAATGGCCAATGTTTATTTACAGGAACGTTTTCCAACTAAGCCTACTTTGGTAGAAAGCTCATTAAAAGTTGTGCAAACGACGCCTGTAGCCATTGTGGTAACGGCAGATATAGTGGAAGATGATGTTGATGCAACAGAGGATAATGTCTTTGCTGTTTGTGGTGCAATTATGTCCATGTGGCTGGCAGCAGAGGAGCTAGGGCTTGGCTTTGTCTGGCGTACACGTGGTGTGGGGCTTGTTCATGATGAAAGAATGCATAACTTTATTGGAGCAAGTCAAACGCAAAAAGTAGTAGGTACTATTTTCATAGGCTATCCAGAAGAGCAGGAGCTTAAAGACAAGAAGCGTACCCCGTTTGAGGAAAAAACAACATGGCTTTAAGGGAGGCTTAAAAAATGGCTAGAAAAGGCTTGTTTTTAGTTTATACAGGTGAAGGGAAGGGCAAAACAACAGCCTCTCTTGGTGTTACATTACGCGCAGTTGGAAGAGGGCTGAATGTACGTTATATGCAATTTATTAAATCACCAGAGCGTACATATGGAGAGCAAATTGCACTAAGTAAGCTTGGCGTGGAAATGGAGCAGATGGGTATTGGCTTTACTTGGACCAAAACGCCAGAAGAGCATCGCGCTGCATTAGCAAAGGCTTGGAAAAAAACAAAAGCAGCTCTGCAAGACGACACGATTGATTTACTCGTTTTAGATGAACTGAACAATGCGCTGGCAATCACAAAGTTTCCAATTGATGATGTGCTACCCTTAGCAGAAGTTATTGAAGCCATACAACAGCGTCCTTCTACCATGCATTTAGTCGTAACAGGTCGTAGTGCAAATCCAGCCCTTATTGCCATGGCAGATTTAGTATCAACTATTGAGGCGACAAAACACTATTATGATGAGGGAATTCCAGCTGTCAAAGGTCTTGAATTTTAACCAAAGAGGACAACAAAAATCTGTTAAAGACCTGCTTCAATTATTAAGATGGAGGAAAAGACTATGCCAGCAAAATCAATCATGATTCAAGGAACGGCTTCTGATGTAGGAAAAAGTATGATTTGTACGGCGCTATGCCGTATTTTCTCAGATGATGGTCTTAAGGTAGTACCCTTTAAATCACAAAATATGGCACTCAATTCATTTGTGACACAAGAGGGCGGTGAAATTGGCCGTGCACAGGGAGTACAAGCGGAGGCAGCACGTGTTATTGCTACGACAGATATGAATCCGATACTGCTAAAGCCCAAGCAGGATATGGTATCTGAAGTCATTGTGCATGGTAAGCATTTTTTAAATATGGATGCCAAAAGCTACCGCAATCAATTTGTTCAGGAAGCAATGCCCATTGTAGAAAAATCTGTTCGAACTTTGCAAAATACATATGATGTCATTGTACTTGAAGGAGCTGGCAGTCCTGCAGAAATCAATTTAAAAGATCGTGATATTGCAAATATGCGAATGGCCCATTTAGCCGATGCAGCAGTTGTACTAGTTGCAGATATTGATCGAGGTGGAGTCTTTGCATCGATAGTAGGGACACTGGCACTGCTTGATGAGTCAGAGCGTGCACGCGTGAAGGGACTCATCATTAATAAATTTAGAGGCTTGCGAGAATTACTCGATGATGGTATTGAATGGGTAGAACGTGAAACGGGCATCCCTGTATTGGGTGTTGTGCCGTATGTCGATGTCAATATTGAAGCGGAGGATTCCCTCGCATTATCTGCTCTGCGCTTTAAAAAGCCTAAACCTGGAGAGTTCGCCATTGATGTAGCAATGATTCGTTTGCCACGTATTTCAAATTTTACAGATGTAGATCCATTTTTTGATGAGCCAGAGGTCGGTGTTCGTTTAATTGGTAACGTTCAAGAGCTAGGTACACCTGATTTACTGATACTACCTGGGACAAAAAATACGATGGATGATTTAGTTTGGTTAAAGGAACAGGGCTTCGACCAAGCAATCGCTAACTTACGCCATCAAGGAACAAAAATTATTGGCATATGTGGTGGCTTTCAAATGCTTGGCGAAACATTATTAGATCCAGAGGCTGTAGAAGGAAACGGAGATTCAGCGCAGGGGCTAGCATTATTGCCAATGGAAACAGTTTTTGTTGGAGATAAAAAAACAGTGCAAATGACTGGAAAAAGAGGTCAGGATACACTTTCTGGCTATGAGATTCATCTTGGACGAACAAGGATTTTGCGTGACGAAGTGTCACCATTCTTACAATTAGCCGATGGTCGTGTAGATGGTGCAGTAAGTGCTGATGAGCAAGTAATAGGTACGTATTTTCACGGCCTATTCCATAACCGTCACTTTACACGACAGCTTATCAATGATCTGCGTATAAAAAAAGGGCTACCTGCTTTAGCAAGTGATGTTAAAAGTGATGCAGAGCGTCGGGAAGATGCCTATAATATGCTCGCTAAGCATGTTCGTGCGAATCTTGATATTAAAAAGATATACGAAATCATGAATATAGAGGTATCTGTATGACAAGAAAAGGACCGTTAGCCATTGATTATGAGGCATTATGGCAGGAAGGTATGAAGGATTGGCATGGACAAATGCCTGAAAGAATGGTCGATGATCAGCTGGAAGAGCAATTCTGGGCACAGTCCATTGCACGTAAAAAAACGGGAAAGACAGATCCCTATGCTGCAAAGATTTTTCAAGAAATAAAAAAGAGTATTCAACCAGAGGACTCTGTATTGGAAATTGGTCCCGGCTGGGGAAATTATACATTTCCATTTGCGGACTATGTGCAAAGGGTGACGTGTGTTGATAGCTCAGCCAGTATTCTTCGCTATCTTCAGATTTGTATGCAGGACAAGCAGCATGTTTCTTATATCCATGCAAAATGGGAAAGTCTTGCGGACGATGAGGTAGAGGCTCACGATATTGTGATTGGCGTCAATTGTTTTTATCGAATGTATGAAATCAAATCGGCACTTCATCATATGAATCGTCTCGCTAAAAAGCGAGCGATAATCGGAATGACAACAGGACCAATTCAACCCCATTATGAAGTTTTGCATGAAAAATTTGGCTACGAAATTAAGTTCCCACGAAGAGATTATATAGAATTTTTAAATTTGCTTTATGAAATGGACATATATGCTGCGTGTAACATCATCCCATTAGAGCGAGTATATGAATATGAAAGCTATGAGCAGCTTGTTACAGCTCAAAGTAAAAAAATATTAAATACTACGTTTAATAGAGCACATGTTGAGGAGTCACTCAAGCCCTTTATTGAAGAAAAGAATGGACGTTATTATTATCGCCATGATTTTCATGCGGCACTTGTCTCATGGGAGCCAAAATAATGATCAAACCTTTGGGGAGAAAGCTTGTCACCAAAGGTTTTTCTTATTGTTAACAATAAGGTACAATAAAGCGATAGACATTGAAGTGAGGTGGCATATGTGCAACTACATTTTTTAGGAACAGGCGCAGGAATGCCTTCAAAGGAACGAAATACAAGTGCCCTGATGGTTAAACTTTTGGATGAGATAGGAGAAATGTGGCTGTTTGATTGCGGAGAGGCGACCCAGCATCAAATTTTGCATACTCCTCTAAAACCTCGTAAAGTTACGAAAATTTTTATTACACATTTACATGGTGATCATATTTTAGGTTTACCAGGCTTTCTAAGCTCTCGTTCATTTCAGGGCGGAGATGAGCCATTAACAATATTTGGTCCAAAGGGTTTACAGCAATGGATTGAGCAAACCTTTGCCTTATCAAAGACTCATTTAACGTATGACATACAGTTTATTGAAGTACATGAAGGTGTAATTTATGAGGATGCACATTTTAAGGTGAGTGCAGGGGAACTTCAACATGTTGTTCCATGCTTCGGCTATCGGGTTGAACAAAAAGATTTGCCTGGTGAGCTGTTAATGGAAAAAGTGCAGGCTTTTGGAGTTCCCAAAGGTCCATTACTAGGACAATTAAAAAATGGGAAAGATGTGGAGCTCGATAATGGCACAATTATTCATGCGAAAGATGTTGTCTCTCCACCCAAAAAAGGCTTTACGCTGACTATTTTAGGCGATACTAAATATTGTCAGGAGTCAGTTTTATTAGCAAATAATGCTGATATTATTATTCATGAAGCTACGTTTGATGGCACTACATCGGATTTAGCGGCCAGCTATGGACATTCCACGAACGTTGAGGCAGCAAAGGTAGCACAGCAGGCAGATGCAAAATTTTTATTATTGAACCATTTGAGTGCACGTTTTATGCCGTATGATTTACCAATTTTTTTAGCAGAAGCACAGGCAATTTTCCCTCAAACTGCTCTTACATCTGACCAAGAAGTGTTTACATGGCATAACAATAAATTATTTTGATATAACAAAATTATTGGGAAGCACCTTTTGAATGAAGTTTCATTTAGAGGTGCTTTTTAATATTTATAATTATAAATATAGGTAAAAGCTCATGCTTAATCTTTTTGTTAAGTTACTTCCAATAGCTCAAAAATAACAATCTAATAGAATTTATCACTTTTATGAAATATTTAGCTCTGTTAAAAAAATAGACCAAACTATTTAGATTTTTTCATGGCTTAAAAATCGGACTATTTATTACAAAATTGTGACATTTTATTTTCCCTATAAAATTATTATTCTAGATTTAATAAAAAATTAATGAAACCGTTTGAATTGATATTGTATGATGAAATGGAAATAATCGTATGTTTTTGGGGGGATTTATGGATATGCGGAAATCTATGAAATGGAAAATGTTACTAGAAATTATGGGTATTGTTGTCGTAATAATTGGTGCTTTTTCTATTTATATTTATCAGGCAACATACAAAAGTGTAAAAAGCAATGGGGAGGCGCTTGCAAGTTCTATCGTTATGGGAATTGAGGGTGCTATTCAATCAAGAGAAAAAGCTGAAGAAATCATGGAAAAGGAAATGATTGCTGAGTCAGTCATGGCCTCCTATATTATTGATCAAGGGGCTACATATGAAGATTTAAAGGCTATTGCTGAGCGGGGAGGCATAGATGAAATATGGAGTACGGACGATAAAGGAAATACAACTGTTACCTCTGTGGCACCAACAGTTGACTTTAACTTCGGCTCTGATCCAAACGGACAAGCAGCAGAATATATGCAACTTTTAGATGGTCGTGCAAAAGAAATTGTACAAAAGGCGCAAGTTCGTGATGTGGATGATGAATTCTTTAAATTCGTTGGTGTAAGCAGTTGGAATCCAGCAACCCCACAAATTATACAAGTTGCACGGCATGGGCAGCAATTATTAGATTTAGAGGCCAGTATTGGAAGTGAGTATTATATAAACGAATTAAATAAATATTTATCCTCTACCGTTCTATTTGCAGCTATTGTGGATGACAAAGGTGAGACAATAACAGCAACGGCGGATAAAAATCTTGAATCCATTGGCTTCTCAACCGCACAATTTTCATCAACAGATGCTACGGAGTTTTCAGGGAAATATGATGGTACTCGTGTGACTCAATATGTGAAGCCTCTTTCAAATGGCACTTACTTAGCTGTTGTTGTTTCTAATGTCGTACTATCACATATTTTAATGGGGACAATTGTTGCTTCACTTATCGTTGTATGTGTTATTTTCTTAACAACAGGTATATCCATTTCAAGGCAGGTTACCCGAATTTTAAGTGTTCGTAACTCATTAGAAGAAATTAGCAAAGGTGAAGCCGATTTAACCAAACGTATCAACGTCAAAGCTAAAGATGAAATAGGTCAGTTAGTAGCATCTTGTAACGGTATGATGGAAAATTTCCAACTGATTATGAGAGACTTAAAGCAGGAGGCAAGCCAAATTAAAGAGGCTACATACATAATTCAAGAGAATGCCTATCAGACACTTAATTCATCAGAAACGATACAGGAAGAATCTAGTCAGGTTGCTCAAGCCTCGTTTCATCAGCAAAAAAATACGGAAGATAGTGCCCATTCTATGGAGGAATTGGCACGGAGTATACAGCATATTTCAGAATCAATCACTGAAATATCTACTATTTCTCGTAATACGGAAGAAAATGCGAGTAATGGCTTGCAAATAATGAATAATCTCCAAAATCAATTAGTTCAAATCCATGATAAAACAAATCTTTCTGTTGAGAGTACGCATGAATTAGAAAAATTATCAAGCATGATTGGTGAATTTACAAATGTTATTACTGGCATTTCAGACCAAACAAACTTATTAGCTCTAAATGCGTCTATTGAGGCAGCACGTGCTGGAGATGCAGGTAAAGGATTTGCGGTAGTGGCAGAAGAGGTACGAAAATTGGCTGAGGATTCAAAAGTAGCAGCTGATCGAATATCTGAGGTCGTGATAAATGTTCAAAGGGAGACAGCTAATATTGTAACTATCATCCATTCAACTGCAGAGGTTTTACAGGCTGGGCGGGACATTGTCCATGAAGTGCAGCATTCTTTTGAGGGTATTACGAATGATGTACAAGTATTAGCGGAACAGGTAGATTTAGTTTCTAGTTCTACTGAGGAAATTGCAGCAAGTACAGAGGAAGTGACAGCTACGATGGAAGACGTTTCATTACTGGCAAAACAGACATCTGAAAGTGTTGATGCAGTTGCTCAAAAGGCTAAAGTTCAAACTACGAGTATGAATGAAATGACAACGATTATTGATAGGCTAAATACAACAGCAGAGAATCTACAACATTCAGCAGGAAGATATAAGGTTTAAAATAACTGACAAACATTTGGTATAAACAAGAAATATAGTGAAGTTAATAGATGATTTTCGTATAATGAAGTGAAAGGGGAGTGGTTTATATGAATCAGCAAAAAATGCCACCAGCACTTTTACGATTAATCGTTATTTTTCCAAATGTGCTGAGCTATTTATTACTAATTGGCCTTATCATTTTTGTTTTTACAAATTATGAAACATTAAAAGCTACGGATAATTTAACAGTTTGGCTTATTTTTATTGTAGTGCTTGCACCTGCTGCAGCCTACACTACCTTTAGTATTGTGAAGAAAATTCGTGCAGGACATATGTAAATGCAATCACGTGTCATTGTTTAATTGGCGAACGACACGTGATTTTTCTTTTGCTATACTAGTAAATGAAAAACTTAGGTATTAATGGAGGAGGTCAAATGAAAAAATACAGTCTAGCGCTGCTCATTCTTGTTGTCTTCTTTATTACTCCAACCAAATCCAATGCGCAAGTTAACTGGGATGGAGCAGAAATCGTAAAGGGACAAACAGGAAAAATGACATTTTCAAAGGATGTTAAAGTCTATAAGAAAAATTCTAACGGTACTTACAGCTCTATGACTGTTAAACGAAATAATTTTTTCCGTGTCTATAATATTGAAAAATATGACCAAAAAACGTTCTATTGGATGAGCTCAGGCTACCGCGTTCAAGCAACAGATTTAGTCATTTTTAAGGAAGTGCCTACAGAAATCCGCTCTTCTTTTTATAACAATCCCGCTTATATTGTTAGCAATCATCAAGGAACAAAAGCCTATTTTGAAGAAAAATACCCAATGATAGATTTAGCATATGGACAGCATTTACTGAATGAGCATGTACCAAGAAATTATTCTGCAGAGGTCTATTTTGACAAGGGGAAATTAAATTACTTTTATAGTTTAGAAGAAGGAAATGGAGTAAATGGTGCTGTTGATGGTACCGATATTAGAATTGTAGAAACAACGACAAGAGATAAAGGCTATTATGCAGTAACAACAGATACACAATTGCTAATTGGTCCAATGAATGGTGCTAGAGCAATCGAATGGAATCCACCGTCTACATTAAATGATTTATATTCCCTGAAAAAAATGTTTACTTATCCAACGGGATCTGCTTTCCAATCTTTAGGGATAGAGGTTAACGGTTATCTTCAGGTACAATCCATGACAGGGGAAAGAGGCTATATGCCAGCAAAACTATTAAAGCCTGTGAATAATCAAGGCAAACGTTATATCCGCTATGGTGTTATTGCTAAAGGTATAGATCATTCTCAACAGGTAGAGCTGAAACGATTTGATGAAGTATCGTTCTATACAGAAAATGAATATAGCGCATTAATCGCAGTTAACGGAAAAATGTATACCGTTCCTAAAAATGTGCTAGCCATAAAAATGCCGAATGAATCTCCAGTGATTACGTCCTTTTTACCAAATGAGAGGCTACAAAAGCTAGAATATTGCAGGAAATAGAGTCTATAAAAGAAATGCCAATAATCACTTTGAATCAGGGGATTACTACATTACGTATCATGAAACAGATCAAGCCTTTAATTTTGAAATGGATGGGGTCAAATACTCTTTTACAAAGCCTTTAAAGGAAGGGGCAATCATTACTCGCTTAAGCGGAACGGCTCAAGATCAAGGATATGTACGTGCCATTCATTACTCGCTCACTACACAAGCAGGGACCTTTGAAAATATAGTTGAAACATCCTTTGGTCAGTTTTTTGCACCAGGCTATGGATTACTAGCAAACATTAATGATCGACTAATATCTTTTTAAAAGCTGAAGGGTAGTTTCTTGGTTACATAACAAGAAACTGCCTTTTCTTTGTTATGAGCGAATAAAAATAATCTATCTAGAGAAACTAAAAAAGATATTTGAAAGTGAGGTATGCTTTTATGGATCCAATAAATTGTGATCTTTCACCAATGAAACAAACATTAAAAGATGAGCTTTTGCAGGTCATCGTTACATTACAGCAAAGTGTAGAAGCCATGGATATAGATACAAATTGTCTGCTTGGGAATTTTGAAAAGATTAAAGAGAAATTTATTACGATTGAAATGAAAGCAGCAACGTTTTATTTAAATTGCTATCTTTCTCCGTTTACTGAAAAATATCCGGAGCTTTCACATTGTGTTCAGAATATGTCTATGCGAAGACATGGAGGATTAATTGTTATTGAACGAGAAGACTCCTTAAAATCACTTATACAGCCCGGGGTTCATATAGGGGCCGAGTTAACCCATTCTTTATTAGAAACTATTTTCTTTCCAGGAAACCCTCTACATGATGGCGCTGTTTTAGTAAACCAAAATCTAATTGAATCGGCGGCAAATGTCTTACCACTATCAGAACGTTATATGGGGGAGAAGAAATTAGGAACAAGGCATCGAGCAGCATTAGGATTAAGTGAAGTAAGTGATGCATTAATTATGGTGGTATCTGAAGAAACGGGAAGGATTTCATTTGCTTTTAAAGGTAATTTATATCCGATTACCACACATGGCATTATATAGTGTGAGCTTCACACTGAATTTTATCTTGAATTCGAGATGTTTTTCTTGCTTGTTTATCACTTGCGTGGTAAAGTGATGATTGAAAGGAGGATGAAGCGATGCGAAAACATACACTTGGGTCACTGACTTGGATTAGAATGATGCGCTTTACAACACAAAGTAATCAGCTATCTAATGAATTTTTAAAGAGATTTGATTTAACAACTGCTCAGTTCGATGTTCTTATTCAAATCAAGACTTATGCACCGATTACACAATCACAATTGGCAGAGAAAGTAACCGTCACGCAAGGCGGGATGTCTCGAATGCTTGCGAGACTTGAAAAAGAAGGACTTATTGAACGCAAGCAAAATTGGAAAACGAAAACAATTTCATTAACTGCAAAAGGCGAGCAATTGATTGATGCTGCGACACCAAGTCAGCTACACTTTCAATCCTCATTTTTTGAAGAGGTATTAACAGAAGAAGAAATGAAATCTTTATATACACTTATGTCTAAGCTTGAAAAGTATAGTCGTGAAAAAAAATTACCGCCGCTGTGATTTTTTTTAGATTATCACTTGCTTAGTCAAGTGAAAACGAGGAGGAAATGAATGATGAACAAATTAAGTGGACACCACCATATATCCATGCTAACGAAAAATGGCAAAAGCAATAATAATTTCTATACAAAAATTCTAGGTTTACGTCGAGTGAAAAAGACAGTGAATCAGGATTCGCCATCGATGTATCACTTATTTTATGGAGATTTAACAGGAGCAGCAGGTACTGAATTAACATTTTTTGAGATGCCTGTCGCAGGACGTACAGTTCGAGGCACAAATGCCATTACTCGCATTGGCCTACTTGTGCCAAGCTATGCTAGTTTGCAATATTGGCAAGAACGTTTTCAACAGTTAGAGGTCAAACACAGTGATATTGCAACCTATGCAGGAAAAGATGCATTGTTTTTTGAAGATCATGAAGGCTTACGGATGGTGCTTTTAAACCATCATGGTCACGAAACACCAGCCCATTGGCAGACTTGGGATGGTACTGAAATTCCTGAAGAGCATCGTATTCTAGGAATGGGCACAGTGGAAATAACAGTTCGTTACTTACAAAGAACGGTGGATTTATTAAAGAATTTATTTGGTTATACAGTTATTACAGAAGATGAAAAAGAGGTAGTGCTGCAATCCATTGCAGGTGAAGTACTAGGCGAAATTATTGTCAAGGAATTAGAAGGACCAAGTGAAAAACCAGGACGAGGTAGCATTCATCACCTTGCATTACGTGTGGAGACAGTCGAAGAATTACAGGAATGGGATGTCAAAATTAAGGAGCGAGGCTTTGATAGTACGGGTGTTGTGGATCGTTATTATTTCCAAAGTCTTTACTTTAGAGATCGCAATGGTATTTTATTTGAAATGGCTACAGACGGTCCAGGATTTACAGTTGATTCAGCAGTAGAGGATCTTGGCAAGGAGCTTGATCTTCCACCATTTTTAGAAGAAAAACGCATAGAAATAGAAGCTATTCTAGAACCATTAGAATAAGGAGAGAAAACAAATAATGGAAAAATATCGTATAGATCAATCAAAGGGAATTGAATTTGGACTGTATTCATTAGGAGATCATATCCCAAATCCATTGACGGGTGATCGTATTTCTGCACAGCAGCGTCTTCAGGAGCTAATTGAAGCAAGTCAGTTAGCCGAGCAAGCAGGAATTGATGTATTCGGTGTAGGTGAAAGTCATCAATCTTATTTTACAACACAAGCACATACAGTTGTTTTAGGGGCAATTGCGCAAGCTACGTCAAAGATTAAATTAGCAAGTTCGGCAACCGTGCTGAGTGTTTCTGATCCAGTACGTGTTTATGAGGATTTTGCGACAATCGATCTAATTTCAGATGGACGCGCAGAAATAGTGGCTGGGCGCGGCTCTCGTGTAGGCGCATATCATTTACTGGGGGTTGACCTACAAAACTATGAAGAAATCTTTGAGGAGAAATTAGAGCTGCTGAAAAAAATCAATGAAGAGGAACTAGTAACATGGGAAGGACAATATCGAGCACCTCTTCACAATGCTCAAATTTTACCACAACCGAAAAATGGCTCTTTACCAATTTGGCGAGCAGTTGGTGGTCCTCCTGCAAGTGCCATAAAGGCAGGCTATATGGGCATACCAATGATGTTAACAACATTAGGAGGGCCTGCTATGAATTTTAAGCCATCCGTGGATGCGTACAGAGAAGCAGCAGAGCGCAGTGGCTTTGACCCTACCGAGCTACCGATTGCTACAACTAGTTTATTTTATGTTGCTGACTCGACGAAAGAGGCCTTACAAGGAATGTATCCACATCTAAATGGAGGATTCCAGGCAATTCGTGGCGGAGGCTATCCAAAGCAACAATTTGCACAAGCACCAGATACACGTGATGCGCTAATGGTTGGCAGTAAAGAACAAATCGTTGAAAAATTACTCTATCAATATGAACTGTATGGTATGCAGCGATTTATGGCACAAATAGACTTTGGTGGCGTACCATTCGAAAAATTAATGAAAAACATTGAAATCATTGGTAACGATATTATACCTGCAATAAAAAAATATACAGCAAAATAAGGAGATGTCCAACATGAAAATCGTCGCACTAGCTGGTTCAATTGTCGGCTCAAAAACGAAAACAGCCATTAGTAAAGTTGTTGACATTTTACAAGAAACATATCCAGCGCATGAGGTTACTTTACTTGATCTTGCTGAGTACAATATGGCGTTTAGTGATGGGCGTAATTATTTTGAGTATGATGGGGATACAAAATATGTCACAGAAACAATTATGGCTGCGGATGCCTTGATAATTGGAACACCTACATTTCAAGCATCTATTCCAGCAACATTAAAAAATATTTTTGACCTGCTCCCTGTGAATGCCTTTCGTGATAAGGTGGTGAGTATGGTTGTTACAGCAGGGACAGCTAAGCATTATCTCATGATTGAGCAGCAATTAAAGCCAATCCTAGCCTATATGAAGGCACATATCGTACCAACCTATGTATTTATAGAAGAAAAGGATTTTTTACGCAAGGAAATCGTCAATGATGATGTTCTTTTCCGCCTAGAACGTTTAGCGGAGGATACAGTAATGGTCACAGATGCATTCGCCGAAATTCGAGCTAAAAAAGATGCAGAATATGATTTCTAATTATCTATGAAGTTGCTTTATAAAGGGGGCGTTGCCTGTGAGGAATTTGGGCAACGTCCTGTTGTAATGTCCATAAAATGTTTTGTGGAAAACCATTATATTAAGTACTAATAGCCTCCTATCTAGTACAATTACTCGTCATTCGTGCATAAAATCCCATTAATTCAGCACTCTTCCCCTCAAAATGAAAATTTCCTTATGTAATTGACAATAAAAAAACTCACATGCACATCAATGAATTAAGATTTCCAGTATACTAAAACGGTAATCATCTTCGCATTGCCACAACACTATTTCGAATGCTGCTAGCGATTGTATAGTCATATCTTCTTGGCCGGTTTTACCTTTATATCAAAAAAATAGTATGATAGAATATTTTTTAACAAGCAATTTATTTAAAGTAGTTTAGAAGTAGAATTGGAGGGAAAAACATGAAGAAATATTTAATCGTATTGCTGGTCGTTCTTGCTTTTTTACTAAACCCTACAACCTCTAAGGCAGCAGAGGTAAAGTGGGATGGGGCACAGGTTGTTAAAGGACAAGCAGGTAAGATGACCTTTACTAAAGATGTAAAAGTATATAAAAAAAATACGGATGGTAGCTTTAGTTCGTTAACAGTGAAACGTAACAACTACTTCCGTGTTTACGATATTGAAAAATACGACAATATAACATTTTACTGGATGAGCTCAGGATACCGTGTACAGGCAACCGATTTAGTTGTTTTTAAGGAGGTACCACTCGATATTCGAGCTGCTTTTTATGATAATCCAGGTTTAATTTATATCAATCGTCAGAACGGAAAGCCTCTAGGATATGGGGATTATCTGTTAAGCAAAAATATACCTGGCAGCGCCGACTATAAACCCTACAATGATGTTGTACAATTTAAAATTGGGGAAAAATTATATTACTATTTCTACGCTGCTCCCTTTGAAGGTAATCCATTGGAGGTTTATATTGATAGCTCAGATATTCGCATTGTAGAAGCAATACCCCATGTTAAAGATTATTATACGTTAAATACTGATGCACAGCTGCTCAGTGGTCCAATGATGGGGGCAAGAGTGCTAGAACAAGCATCAAAAGGAGCAGCTTTTGAATTGCTAGGAAGCGAAATAAATGGCTATCTCATGGTGAAATCGCCAACAACCTTGAGATATGGCTATATCCCTATTAAAGCACTTCAGCCTGTACAAAAACAAGGTAAACGATTTATTCGTTATGGTGTTTATGTTGGAGGGAAGCACGGGGAATTAAAACGATTTGATGAAGTCACATTTTTATCAGAAGATACTACGACAGCTTTAATAGAATTCAAGGGAGAAAAATATACTGTACCTAAAAAAGCGTTAGCTACTATACGCCCAAACGAATCACCTGTCATTACATCTGGTTTTTTACCAAGTGATACGCTTCAGCAATTAACCTATAATATGGTATATACGAGAACTGGTAATCAGCGTTTTGACACGGATTATGATTTCCAATATATTACTTATCATGAAACAGATCAAGCCTTTTATTATGAGAAGGATGGCACGCAATATATATTTGAAAAACCAATTACAGAGGGATCTAAAGTTACGATAAGAGATAAAAATGAGTTTGTTCGTGCTATTCACTATACACTTACAACACCAGCAGGCACATTTAACAATGTTGTCGAAACATCCACTAGTATATTATATGCACCAGGCTACGGTGAGCTCGGTTCAGCATATGACCTTCAACTAAGGTCGTTTAAATAATGATTAGTACGCTGCATAAGAGTAATTCTTGTGCAGTGTTTTTTTATCTTAACCATTAGTTTTGATTGAAACATTTGAACTTCAATGCATGATCCTTTTAAAGATAAATTAATTTTCCAAGTGTTCAAGTTCCTGAAGAATAACCTCAGCTATTCCAAACTAGAGATTATTTGTGAAAATCAATAGCAATGATTTGTTCAACCAATTTGAAACCATTTATGGTAATAATCGTATATACAGTAATGGGACAATCGGAGGTTTGCGATGAAATTATATACTTATAAAACGTTTTGGATTGGACTTGTATTACTAGGGATATCTTGTATTGTGCTACTGTTGCAAAATAATAAACAGGAGCGACTTGTTGAGATAGATCTCCCTATTCAAATTGAACAAGCATGGACATTTCATGATGCTGATCGACAAGAAGAAAGATTTTACGATTTATCGTCTATTTTTTTGATTAATCGTATTCAATTACAGGATATTGAGGTATTGCAATCTATTATAAATGATGCCAAAGAGGCCTTCATACCAAATCAGAAGCTATGGCATGCTCAAGATGTGTGGCTCAATTTACAAAATGGTGAGAAAGCATATGTAAAGTTTGGCTATATAAATGACCAATATGTGATGCTAGATATGAAAACGAATCATACATATTACGTTTCACTCAACGACCAGTTAACTTTATGGGAGTTGTTTGATGGATCAAAGCATGAGATTGCCTTTTGGAAAAGTGCTCTTTTTTTTATTGTTTATTTGTCAATATGTTTGGCTATCATTATCCCTATTAATCGATTAAAAGAGGTAAGCGTTGATTCGCCAAAAATGGTAGAACCACAAGAGAAAGGTCAAAGTTTTTTCAGTTTTTCTACCCTTTTAGCCATTATCATTTTACCTAATTTATATGGTGCAAATCATTCTTTATTCATGTTCACATCACTTATGCTATTATATGGGATAAGTGAAATTATTTATAAACAACATCAGGCTTATAAAAATGTGATTTTTGGTATACTCATCATTCTTTATTATTATCTCTACCATTTTTATGCGCAGTTTGTTTAAAAGAGGGGGGTTACAAAGATGGTATTTTCTATCTTTAAGAAGAAGAAAGAGCCACAGCATTTAAAAAATAGAGTAGAATTTTGCATAACAAATCTATCACTTGGAGCAGCAGATGCCTATGATGTACTGGCTGAACGATCTAATATTGAAATTGAAGAATCTGGCTGTACCTCTCATTGTGAAATTTGTGAACAAGGAATATTTGCAATTGTTAATGGAGAAATCATAACGGCAGAGGATGCAGACGCATTAGTGCAAGCAATTGATGAGGAAATTAAACAAAATCCTCTGTATTAATCAAAGAACTATGGGATGAGAAAAGGATGATTCTTTCATAATGAATCCTTTTTCACTATGAGCTGGTTTCAATTAACAATAGTTTATCAGTGCGATAGAAAAATACTATAAAAATAAAAAAACAGCTAGTTGGTTAATGATCAACTAGCTGTTTTTTATGGATTTACCAACCTCGTATATACTGGGTCGGAGGTTTGACTTCTTCTCCTAAATCCTTTGCAGCATTTAGTGGCCAGTACGGATCACGCAATAGCACACGTCCTAGAAAAACTAAGTCAGCACGATTATTTTGTAAGATTTCCTCTGCCTGAATAGCTGTTGTAATAAGACCAACCACACCTGTTGGAATATCCGCCCCATGCTTAATTGCCTCTGCGTGTGGTACCTGATAGCCTGGGAAAACGTTAATATGAGCCTGCACAACACCACCAGTAGAAACATCAATTAAATCGACACCTTGTGATTTCATCCAGCGGCTAAAGACAACAAAGTCTTCCATTGTCGTGCCATCTGCGGCATAATCTTCTGCAGAAACACGTACAAGTAGAGGACCCTCCCATACACTACGAATGGCATCAATTACTTGGCGTAGTATGCGGTAGCGATTTTCCTGCGATCCTCCATACAAATCATTGCGCTTATTAGTTGCTGGTGATAAAAATTCACTAATA
Organism: Lysinibacillus sp. GW821-FHT14F06; assembly: GCF_058803665.1. Taxonomy (NCBI): domain Bacteria; kingdom Bacillati; phylum Bacillota; class Bacilli; order Caryophanales; family Bacillaceae; genus Lysinibacillus; species Lysinibacillus sp. GW821-FHT14F06. The sequence continues at coordinate 52,082 of NZ_JBXAPF010000002.1, read as the reverse complement.
AGATAGCCGTGTGCCCCATGAATTTCAAGAACATCAAAGCCAGCTTTAGCAGCCCGAACAGCTGCTTTCTTAAATGCTTCTACAACATATTCAATGTCTTCTATAGTCATCTCAGTTGGTGTTTGGTAGTCATTACTAAAAGCAATAGCTGAAGGGGCAAATATTTCTCCCTCTACAGTTGCTTTACGTCCAGCGTGTGCTAGCTGGATGCCCGTTTTTGCTCCATATGCTTTCATTCCATCCACTAATTGACGTAGGCCTTCGATATGGGCATCGTCCCAAATACCAAGATCTTTATTGGATATACGACCTTCGGGTACAATACCTGTTGCTTCAAGAATGATTAAACCTACTTGACCCGCAGCCCGTGTTGCATAATGAACTTGATGAAAAGGCGTGACAAGTCCGTCATCCTGTGCAGAGTACATGCACATTGGTGCCATCACAATACGGTTTTTTAAAGAGATAGACTGTAGTTGATAAGGTTCGAATAATTTAGTCAAAATAAAGCCCCCTAATTCCTAGTGATAAACTCTATTTTGCACATTTTACTTACTATTTGCAAGTGAGCGAGATCGAGCCTCTGCTTCTTTAATACATGCTTCAATCGCTTCATTAAATTGATATTGTTCAAGTGCTTTAATCCCAGCTTCCGTCGTGCCGCCTGGACTCGTCACCTTTCTGCGTAGTACATCTGGCTCATCAACAGATTGCTTCAGCATTTCAGCAGTTCCGGCCAGTGTTTGTGTCATTAATTGACGTACAGTATCCTTTGAAAGACCAACCTTTGTACCAACTCTTTCAAATGCCTCCATTAAATAATAGATATACGCTGGACCACTTCCTGAAAGAGCTGTTACCGCATGTAATTGATCCTCATCCACCTCAATGACCGAACCAACTGCCTCTAGCAATTGTAAGAAAATCGTACGCTGTTCAGTAGACACTTCGTTATTAAAGGCAATGCCACTAGCGGACATCCCAATTGTCGCTGAAGTATTAGGCATAACACGAGCAACTGGACGTGTGCCTAAATGCTCTATAATGGTTTGAATGGCTATTCCCGCTAAAATAGAGAGGACGGCTGAGTGCTCTGTAATCTTCGCTTTCAACTCATTCATCGCTGCAATAGCATCCTTTGGTTTCATAGCTAAAATAATTAAATCTGCTTGTTTAAAAATTTCTGCATCAACTAAGCAATTGACACCATATGTTTCGTGTAAAAATTGTAAGCGTTCTTTGTCTGAGCGATTGGTGACGTAAATTTCTTGTGCTGTAAATACCTTTTGGTTAATCCAGCCCTGAATCAATGCCTCTGCCATTGAGCCTGCACCAATAAATAGTATTTTCTTCATGAACAAAACCTCCAGTTCAAAATAAAAAGCGCTCCCGTCCTTATCAAGAAGGACGAAAACGCTGTTGTTTCCGCGGTACCACCTTTGTTTGCCAATTGGCACAACTCTTAGCCCTTTTATCGCAAGGGAAACGGTTATGTTTGCATAACTGCTCAGAAGTAGGTTCAGTAATGGGAGCGGGTGATGTTACTTGCAGCAAATGTAACACTCTCTGAGACACCTTCACCAAATACGTACTTGGCTTCATCAACGCACATGAATAATTAGATTATTCAAAATTATATTGATAATATGTCAACCTGTCAACAGGAGGATGACGAAAAGAAGAAAAACTTGTAAAATAGAATGAATTGTTATTCACTAGTAGTACAAAAGGGGGAAACAACTTTGTCTATATACAAAATAGAAATACCAACACCCTATGAAGTAGGAGATGTCAATGCATTTGTTGTTAAGGGCGATGCACTAACACTCTTTGATGTTGGACCAAAAACAATGGAAGCCTATGATGCATTGAAATGGGGGATTCGAGCAGCAGGCTACGAATTAAGAGATATTGAACAGGTAGTACTCACTCACCACCATCCTGACCATGCAGGTTGGGTAGATGCCTTTCCACACGCAGAAATTTTGGGGCATGCCTATAATGATAAGTGGCTTCGCCATGATGAGGAGTTTTTACGATATCATGAACGGTTTTATAGTGAACGCTTATTTGAGCATGGCGTTCCTCAGGAATACATCCAGCCAAGTGTTCATGTACGTCGTGAATTAGAGCTTGTTGGTGAGCGACCATTAACACAAATTCTAGGTGATGGGGATGAAGTGCCTGGTCATCCAGGATTAAAGGCGATTGAAACATTAGGTCATGCACAAAGCCACTTGATTTTCTGGGATGAAAAAACGCATCATGTGATTGGTGGGGATTTATTGCTCGAGAAAATTACACCGAATCCATTAATTGAACCGCCATTGGATCGCACATTAGGTCGTACGAAGTCATTACTGCAATATAATGAATCACTTGAAATTTTAAGACAATTGCCCGTGAAAATAATGCATACTGGACATGGTGGAGAATTAGAGGATATTCCTTTATTAATCGATAAACGTCTAGAACGTCAGCATCTGCAATCGATGAAGGTATTAGAGTTATTAGGTGAAGATCAACTAACGGTTGTTCAAGTCACAATGCGTCTATATCCAGCCATTTTTCAGCGTAAACTTGGTTTAACCCTGTCTAAAACACTTGGACATTTAGACTATTTAGAAGCCAATCAGTATATTACATCTACGAAAACTGAAGAAGGCATTTATGTATTTAAAAGAAAGTAGGTGTTTGCATGGCCGATAAAAAGACGATCTTCGTTACGGGTGCCACAAGTGGAGTAGGGTTGAAAATTACAGAATTATTAGTAGCACAGGATCATACAGTATATGCAACAGGACGAAATACAGTTGCATTAAAAGCACTAGAACGCCTAGGTGCGAATGTGATTCAAGCTGATTTAACCAATTTAACGACGATTGATGAAGTTTGCGCCCAGCTACCGACACTTGATGTAGCGATACTCTCAGCAGGGATAGGTAAATTTGGTATCGCTCCTGTATTACCTGATGAGGCTATTTCCCAAATGGTGAACTTGAATGTTAGTGTACCAATGTATTTGGCCAAGCGATTAGCATTGCCAATGATACAGCGCCAGCAAGGTCACCTTATCTTCATTGGCTCACAGGCAGGGAAGGTAGCGACACCAAAAGCTAGTGTTTATGCTGCAACCAAGCATGCTATAGTCGGTTTTACCAATGGGCTTCGTATGGAATTAGCGCCTTATCATATTAAAGTGACAGCGATACATCCTGGCCCAATTGATACACCATTTTTAGATAAGGCGAGTGACGAAAGCGGCTATCGGGCTTCGGTAGGAAGATTTTTATTAACAGCAGAAGAAGTAGCTCAGGCTACGATTAAAACGATTGAACGCCCTGTTCGAGAGGTGAATTTACCAAAAATCATGGGGTTATCCAGCAAGCTGTATGCAATCGCTCCTGCAACCATTGAATTTTTTGGCAAATCATTTTTTAATAAAAAATAATAGGGATTAAACTGTAACCATTCTCAAAAAAGTAGGAGAGAGTGTTTACAGTTTTTTATGTAAATCTTCTTATAGAACAGGAAAGGAGAGCATAATGTATACAATTGGACAGGTAGCGAAATTTTTAGGCGTTTCAAGAGATACCTTAAAGTTTTATGAGGAAAAGGAATTAGTAAAGCCAAAACAAAATAGTGAGAACGGATATAGGGAATATAATCGTTTTGATATATATGATATAACAACAGTTAATTTCTATCGTGAAATGGATATTGAAATTAAAAAAATTCAGGAATTAAGAAAAGGTAAGAACATAGAGGGCATACAATCATTATTTGAGGAGAAAATGCAGGAGGTTATGGAGGAAATAGAGTATAAAAAGTTGCTAGTAAAAAAGCTTCAAACGGTTCAGGAAGATTGCGAAAAAGTTAAAAAATTTCTAGGCACATATACCATCAAAGAAATGAAGCCGATAGAGGTAAAGGGAGAAATTGAGCATCATACTGCATATGATAAATATGAAATAATAAAGGACAACTTAGAAAATTTAAAACAAGCAGTGACACTTACCTCTTTAAGAAGAGTCATTCAATTCAATGAAAAAGGTATGCAAGAAGATAAGTTTATTATCGTAAGAAAAGTAGAGGACTTTGATACAGAGTCAGCAGGTAAAATACTATATCATCCAAAATGTCTGTATACAGTTGTTGAAGATGGAAGGTGGTCAACTGGTGGAAAAAATACGGACCATAAAGTCGAGGCTAGTATAAAAAAAGCAGCAAAAGATAAAGGCTACGAACTTCTGGGACTAGTGTATATAAATCAATTACTTACTACTTATGAAGCTGGCTTAGAACGTGTCTTTTTAGAAATTTATATACCTATTAAGTGAAGGTAATTGCCGTTCCAGACTACTAATAATCTCAATACTGTGTTAGGCGAGGGCTTATATTTTGTCGAATATATAATGAAATCTTTGTTTTGAGTGGGGGATGAATTGATAGGAAGAATGTGCATGATTGAAGAGTATTTGTGCTGGATAGAAGGCTAGTTGTACTTAATTGAATGTCCCAACTTAAGGCTTTTTTGCCGCAGAGCAATGTGCTGTATAGAATAACTGATTTCATTGACATAATTATAAAAAATGAACCATCCACCAACGATAATGGTAGATGGTTTTTTGTAGTTTTTAAGAATTAGTACAGCTATTTAAACATTTAATAATTGAAGGTAATTCAGACAAATCTTGAACAATGGCATCTGCTTCAGCATTGTCCCAATGCATATCCTTTTTCCAAACGCTCATCATCCCTACATTTTGAGCACCTTTCAATGCTTCTAACAGGCTAATAAGATTAGGAAAAGCAACACAGCTATTTTTGAATTCATTCATATAATCTTGGAGAAGTTCTTCCCAGGTTATAGTGATAATAGAAAATTCATCAACTAATTGCTGGTATACTTGATCTTTCCAAACGTATCCTCGGTTATCTAATTGGATAAAACGTGATATATACCTTTCTTTTGAAATAGCATTTAATCGATTATGCAATCGGTCATATTGCTTATCAATAAATTTTTTGACAGATTCCTCTCTATTTAACAAAGTTCCATCTAAATCAAATAATGCAGCTTTAATCACCTATGACACTCTCCTAACGATAGTTGTTCTTAATACTATTAATACATAAAAATACAGATTTTAGCATCCTTTTTAAGTAACTATTTTATTTTTTTGATCTTTTTTATGTATTGACCTGTGGGTAACTCCTAGGTTTAAGCTGAAGGTATTCGTAATTTGATGCACGAAATACTTAGTTTGAAAGGAGAATATAGCTTGAATAAAGAAAAGAAATTAAAAAAACCAATAGCAAGTTTTATCCTACTAACCAATCTCATCTTCTTGCCACTTTTTTGTCTTGTAGGAGCCATTAAGATATTTCATTTGCCTACATGGTTATTTGTTGTAGTACATTGTATTTCATCATGGGCCTCAACCTTTGCATTTGCTATACTTTTTAAGAAAATCTATCCTGGTCGAAGCTTTATACAATTTGTAAAAAATAAATTCAAACCTAAAATTAAAGTTTCTGTGTTGCTTTCTGTAAGTACAATTCAAGCTCTTATCTTTTTGATGATAGTACTGATCGTCGTAAGCAAGGGTGAAGTAGACTCAATTTTCACTTTATCCTCATGGGGTATGCTGCTCTATTACTTTTTGAAAACATTACTGTCAGGACCATTGGGTGAAGAATTAGGATGGAGAGGCTTCGCGCTAATGGAGCTCCAAAAGAAGCATACACCATTAAAAGCGTCAATTATCATAGGATTCTGGTGGGGGCTGTGGCATTTACCCATATGGTTTACTACAGGGTTTATAGGTATTGATTTAATCAAGTATATTCTATTCTTTATGATTTCAATCATGTCCACAACAATCCTCATGGCAGCATTTTATAATTTAAATCAGAATTTACTTATTCCGATTACCATTCATCATAACTTTAATTTTTTTATTGGCATCATAAACGGACAGCTAAGTGATTTAATTCTGTATAACGCCATTTTTTATGGAATAGCAGCAGTTTTAATCATCATTATCAATCCAAAGAAGGTGTTGTATGGCAGGAATGAGAAAAACTTTCTTGGAGGAAAGCATACTGTTATCTAGATTAGAGGCTGTAGGTTATATGTGAGCGCTGAAAAAGTTTATTAAGGTACGGTTAAATCTGACATTTAACTGTTAGTAAAGGAGAAAGAAAAAGACAACTTCCTGTTCATATCGAATGAGAAGTTGTCTTTTTCTAAGTTTCATAAAAGCTTTAAGTTTCAATGCTCCCTGTTAAGGTGGTGAGCCTTTTAGAATTCCTTCTTATTGACAAAACATTTTAGTTAATTTAATATTTAAGTTAACTAAAATATTAAGGCTGATAAAGATGAATAAAAAAATTAAGCAAATTGTTGGTGACATTCATCATTATACTTATGAAATGAATGTAAAATTAGCGAAAGCACAAGAAGCTCTGTTTACAGATGATTTATCAATGAAGCAATCGATGGTACTTAATTTTGTACAGAAGCATGAAAAGTGTACAATGGGCGAAATCGCTCACTATATGGAAATTACTCCGAGTGCAATCAGTCAAATTGTGACTCGACTTGAAAAAGAAAACTATCTTAAACGTGACATTAATCCAAATAATCGTCGGGAAGTGGTAGTAATGTTGGATGAATTCGGACATGCGTATTATCAACGTGATGAACAAATTAACGAGCTTATTATTAAGAAGATTTATAGCAAAATGCCTGTGGAAGATTTAGAACAACTACGTAACTTAATTCAGCGGTTGTATCAAATTACTGAGGAGGAAATATCAAATGGATTGGAATAAAGTAAAAGTACAACTTGAAAATACGTTTAATGGTACCGTGTTACTTGCACAAGACGAGAAAATTTTATTACAAGGTGCCTATGGCGAAGCTTCGATTCAAACACATGCACCTATGCATCTCCATCAACGTTTTAACTTAGCTTCTGTATCAAAGCCTATGACAGCATTAGGGATCTTACTTTTAATTCAAGAAAAGAAAATAACATTCGATGATGATATTACCAAATGGTTCGATAATTTGCCTTACACAAATATAACAGTACGCCACTTATTGCAACATACATCAGGTTTGCCTGATTATATGGAATTATTTTCGAATTGGGATGAAACAACGGTTGCCACAAATGAAGACGTGCTGCAACTATTAACTCAATATGCGCCGCCTCGACTTTTTGAAGCTGGTGAGCGAATGGAATACAGCAATACAGGTTATGTCTTATTGGCTCTTTTAATCGAGCGTGTAACTAATAAAAGTTATACTGAATATATGGATGAAGCTATTTTTAAACCGTTAAATATGAAAAACACAACTGTAACATCAACTACTTTTACCAAGCAATATACGAATGAAATTGCATATGGCTATGTATTTGATGTGTATGCTGGGCAATATGTGGCCCCTTCAGAATTTGAAGAAACGAAAGGCACTACTTGTTTGAATTATATTACTGGTGATGGTGGGATCTATTCAACAGTAGAGGATTTATGGAAATTAGGGCGTGCGGTTATTCAGGCACGGCTTTGGGATGAAGCTTTACTTGAGCAAGCCTTTACTCCTTCATCTCTTACAGCAGAACAAACTTTTTCTTACGGTATGGGCTGGATTATATATGAGGATGAACAACTTGGGAAATGTGTATGGCACAACGGTGGATGGCCAGGGTATGCAACTACATTTAAAATTTATCCACAATCTAAGACAATCTTTGTATTTTTACGCAGTAAAGAGCAAGATTTGGATTATGAAATAGCAATCGGAGGAGCGATTGAAAAAGCATTATCGATACAGGAATTCCATTTGCCCAAAAAGCCTGAGCAATATAAAGCTGTGCATTTATCAGTCGAAATTTTACAGGGCTATGAAGGTAAATATCAACTTCAAGAACATCCTGAACATACAGTGGAAATAGCCTTACAAGAGGATAATCGGTTATACATTTTTCTACCATCTACAATGCCACTTGAGCTACATGCGATAAAAGAAGATGAATTTTTCTTACGTGGTATAGGCGTTCTAGTCACGATAAAGCAAAACAAACTAACGGTTATCAGTGAAGGTCAATCAACAATCGCTAATAAAATAAACGCCCCAAAACTTAAGGAAAATAACATATCTTTGTAGTTTTACATTTTGACAACTGTCTGAAAGAATTCATTTTACACAATGGGTTCTTTTTTATTCCCTAAAATTAATAATGTATACATCCATGTAGAAAGTAAAAAATCGTTTTTCCGAGTTAAAATATTCATAGTTAGTATAACGACTATAAGTATTGAAATGACTTACTTTTTACAATAAACATAAATGTCTACAAATTTATAAAAATACACTTGTATTTATTTTTATAACGTGATACTATTCGTGTATAAACTTTTATATGAATGTATAAACATACATATCTCATAGATTAATTGGAGGCGCATTTTTAATGGCAAATAAAAAAGTAGTACTAGCATACTCAGGCGGTCTTGATACTTCTGTAGCAATTCCGTGGTTAAAAGAACAAGGTTGGGACGTTATTGCAGTTTGTCTTGATGTTGGTGAAGGGAAAGATCTTGAGTTTGTTAAAAATAAAGCTCTTCAAGTAGGGGCAATTGAATCTTATATGGTAGATGCAAAGGATGAATTCGCTGAAGGTTATGCACTGATTTCATTACAAGCACATACTTGGTATGAACAAAAATATCCATTAGTATCAGCGCTTTCTCGTCCATTAATCTCGAAAAAGTTAGTAGAAATTGCCAACCAAGTGGGCGCGGACGCAGTAGCTCATGGTTGTACAGGAAAAGGGAATGACCAAGTTCGTTTTGAGGTTTCTATTAAAGCATTAAATCCAGATTTAGAGGTATTAGCACCTGTACGTGAATGGGGCTGGAGCCGAGATGAGGAAATCGAATATGCTATGAAACATAATGTACCAATTCCTGCAACATTAGATTCACCATTCTCTATTGACCAAAACTTATGGGGTCGTGCCAACGAAGCGGGAATCATGGAAGATCCATGGGTTTCACCACCAGAAGAAGCTTATGGTTTAACTGTTTCTGTTGAAAATGCACCAGATGAAGCAGAGTATGTAGAAATCGAATTTGTGGCTGGTAAACCAGTTGCATTAAACGGAAAAGAAATGAAGCTTGCTGATTTAATTCAAGAACTAAACGCAGTAGCTGGTGCCCATGGTGTTGGTCGTATTGACCATGTGGAAAACCGTTTAGTGGGTATTAAATCTCGTGAAGTATATGAAATTCCTGGAGCGAAAGTGCTGTTAACGGCTCATAAAGAGCTTGAAGATTTAACACTTGTAAAAGAATTAGCGCACTTCAAGCCTGTTATTGAGAAAAAGCTTTCTGAATTGATTTATGATGGTTTATGGTTCTCGCCATTACGTGATGCACTGGAAGCATTCCTTGCACAATCACAGCAATATGTAAATGGTACAGTACGTGTGAAACTATTCAAAGGTCATGCGATTGTAGAAGGACGTAAATCACCAAATTCATTATACAGTGAAAAGCTAGCAACATACTCAAAAGAAGATCAATTCAACCACGCTTCAGCAGTAGGCTTTATCGAGTTATGGGGTCTACCAACAGTAGTGAACTCTTCTGTCAATAAAAAATAATTTTGACAAGTAAGGTGTAGTGTGGCAATGCGCTGTGCTGCACCTTTTAACCTTTTATCAGCAATATATCCAAATAGAAGCATAATTGATAAAGATAAACGAAAGGGTGAGCTGTTATGACAAAACTTTGGGGCGGACGTTTCCAAAAATCAGCCGAAGCATGGGTGGACGAATTTGGCGCATCGATTGGCTTTGACCAACAGCTTGTTCTAGAAGACCTAGAAGGTAGCGTTGCACATGTTACAATGCTTGGTGCAACAGGTATTTTACCAGCAGCTGACGTTGAGTCTATTCTTGGCGGTCTTGCACAGCTAAAGGAAAAGGCAATTGCAGATGAGCTTGAATTTACGGTTGCTAATGAAGATATCCATTTAAATCTTGAAAAAATGCTGATTGACTTAATTGGTCCTGTAGGCGGGAAGCTTCACACAGGTCGTAGCCGAAATGATCAAGTAGCTACTGATATGCATATTTTCTTAAAGAAACGTGTAAATGAAGCCATTGGATTAATTGAAACTTTCCAAAAAACATTACTTGAAAAAGCTGAGGAGCATGTAGAAACAATTGCTCCAGGCTATACACATCTACAGCGTGCGCAGCCAATTTCGTTTGCACATCATTTAATGGCGTATTTCTGGATGCTAGAGCGTGACAAACAACGTTTTACAGAATCCATTAAGCGTATTGATATCCTACCTTTAGGGGCAGGTGCCATGGCTGGGACAACTTTCCCAATCGATCGATTAAAATCCGCAGAGCTTTTAGGCTTTAGTGAGGTTTATGCAAACTCCATGGATGCGGTAAGTGATCGTGATTTTATCGTTGAATTTTTAAGCAATTCATCATTATTAATGGCGCATTTATCACGCTTTGCAGAGGAAATTATTTTATGGTCAACAGATGAATTTAAATTTATCGAGTTGGATGATGCCTTCTCAACAGGCTCTTCCATTATGCCACAGAAGAAAAATCCTGATATGGCTGAGTTAATTCGTGGAAAAACAGGACGTGTTTATGGAAACCTAATGGGCTTACTAACAGTTCTAAAGGGCACACCATTAACATACAACAAAGATATGCAGGAGGATAAAGAAGGTATGTTTGATACAGTTCATACCATTCTCGGCTCTCTAAAAATCTTTGAAGGTATGATTCGCACGATGACTGTTAAGACAGAGCGCTTGCATCAGGCAGTACATGCTGACTTCTCCAATGCGACGGAGCTAGCAGATTACCTTGCAACAAAGGGTATGCCTTTCCGTGAGGCGCATGAAGTGACAGGAAAGCTTGTGTTCACTTGTATTCAAAAGGGTATCTATTTATTAGATTTACCACTTGAAGACATGAAACAAGAAAGTGAACTAATTGAAGCAGATATTTATGATGTGCTAGCACCAGAAGCGGCAGTTCGGCGTCGTCATTCGTTAGGTGGTACTGGCTTTGATCAGGTGAAAATCCAAATTGACAAAGCAAAGGCTTGCCTTGCTTAACTTCAGACACAATTATGCCGAGGCATAATTGATATTAAATTTTGCGTGCATGTCCCTGTGACTTTTGCATAGATATTCATTAAAGCTGTCCAGTGAGGCACTATGAAAAAACAATTTCCTTTTTCAACGGAGCCAGAGGGTGAAGTGAAAAAGAGACCCTTACATATGTGAAGGACAATCCCCAATTCTGGAGACGCGGAATTGGGGTTTTTGTATAAGGAAATACAATGATTATCTTTTGGGGGGATTGGAAATGAACGATCGTTTTAAAAAGGGGTTAGAAACAATTAAGCAATATGTTACAGAGCAAGAAGCAGACCGAATGATTGAATCAGATGCACTGGCTGACGTAGCACCAGATTTACGTAAAATGATTATTGAATTTGCCTATGGTGATGTCTATTCGCGTTCAGGACTAGATGCTAAAAGTCGTGCTCTTGTTGTTATTACCGCAGTGGTAACACAAGGCGCTGCACCACAAACAAAAACACATATAAAACGTGGCTTACATGCTGGCTTAACACAGACAGAAATTGTGGAAGCCTTATTACAGCTAGTGCCTTATATTGGCTTCCCACGTGTTCAAAATGCATTAACTATTGCACAGCAGGTTTTTAATGAAGAGGCTTAAAGCAACTTTTATCTACATAAATAATGTAGATTTCATGAATAAATAGTTGGTATATGGCTCATATTAAGAACGGAAACACTTATTAATCTAATCTGATGAGGAGGATGTAGAATGAGTAGTCAAACACCCAAAGACCAGGAATCTCAGGAAAGTCCGCCACAACTGTATCAGGTGAGCTTCTAAAACTTAAGTAAAAGGTGAGGCAGAAAATTCTGTTTTGCTGTAGCTTAAGATGAAGCAAAAAACAATACAGATAAAAATCAAATAGAAGCCATAAGTGTCCAAGGATCCAGAATTATTCTGGGTCCTTTTTTAGATTCTGAGGAAACCAGCTCAAAAAGGGTTAGAAAGAAACTGCGCTGAAAAAATAATGTTAAAATGATATAGAAAAGACAAATACCTTCATTTGACATTTCGAGAAATCTGTATTACTCTGTACATGACAGAAATCTGTTATGTTATAAGTGGTACAGATTGGAGGTGTGATATGCAAATACGTTTAGATCCAAGTGATGAATTACAGCTCTACAAACAATTAGCCAATCAATTAATTGAATTAATTGCTAAAGGAGAGCTCAAAAACGGTGATACATTACCATCAGTGCGTACTATGGCTACAGATTTAGGTATCAATGTCAGTACAGTGAGTAAGAGTTATCATGAACTTGTAGAAAAAGGCTTAATCGAATTAAAGCCGAAAGCGAAAGCTGTCATTATAGGTGGTCAAAAGAGGGAGCTTGAAGAAATAGAGGTTGAAAAAGTAGAAAATGCCTTAAAGCCTATAATGGCAGAAGCTTTTGCACGTGGTCTAGAAAAAGAGCAAATGACAAGTTTGTTCCAGCGAATTTTAAAACAATGGAAGTAGGGGAAATATGCTTATAACAGTAGGCATTTTTATCATTGTCGGGGTTTTGGAAGCGATGACACCACATTTGGCAAGAAAAACAAACGTTTTTGGCGTCTCTATACCAGAACCCTACATCAAACATTCGCAATTAATTCAGTGGAAAAAACGTTATAGCCAATGGATAGGCGGCACTGCTGGCTTATGTTTACTAGTACAAATTGGGTTGCATCTTTTGACTGCAATGCAGGGGGAGAAGGTGACATTACTATCCTTTATTCTGCTTTATATTATGCTTCTTCTATCATCTAGTCTTTACATGTTTTATCATGTCAAAACAAAAAAATTAAAAGGGCAAGAGCAGTGGGAGACACAGGCAAAAACGGTGTATATTACAGATTTGTCAGTGCGCCAAAAGGATGAAACGCTGTCACCGATTTTTTTTAGCATACCCATAATTATGACAATCGCGTTGATGACTTTCACGTACATGAATTATGATTCGATTCCAGATGTTTTTGCAACACATTGGAATTCGGCAGGCAAGGCTGACGGCTGGACAGAAAAATCTCGTTTCTCTGTCATCAGTATGCCGCTTATATTATTGGCTATACAAATTAGCTTTTTCATCATGGGGCGAGGCATGAAAGAAGCCAAATTACAACTGAGTGCACAGGCCAAAGAGGCGTCGATTCATCGAGAGCTGGCACAACGCAAATATGGTAGCTGGTATTTAGTGGCGATTAATTTTAGTATGACTATTCTTTTAGTAGTCTTACACTACACCACTGTTATTTTAAAGAACCAAACAGCACCATACTTTTTCCCACTTTTTATTGTCTTTAATGTGGTCACATTAGGAGGCTTATTAGTATTAATTTGGAAGCTTAGTAAAAGCAATGAACGATTTGATGATTTACATACAAATGAAACAGCTGCAACAGATGATCGATATTGGAGATGGGGTATTTTTTATTACAACAAAAATGATCCCTCAATAGTAGTACAGAAGAAATTTGGGATTGGTTGGACTGTGAATTTTGCAAATAAGTGGTGCTATATCATTATCTGTCTTACATTAGGTCCCATTTTATTGCTTATCTTTATATAGAAAGGGAGATTATATGAAAAAGTTATTTGTGCTTTGCTGTGCTTTTTTACTGTTAGTAGCCTGTGGGCAAAAAGAGGTAGTTGCGGAAAGTAAATTGACAAAGGAGAAACGTTCAATGAGTGAACAATTTATCGGAAAATGGGAAGGGAATATCGAGATACCAAATGGCGCACTACCTATTATTGTTGAGCTAAAACAGGATAGTGGGACATTATCAGTACCTGCACAAGGCTTATCGAATTTACCATTAAAAAAAGTTACGTATTCAGGTAATAAAGTGAGTGTTTCCATTAACTTAAATGGCTCTACGATTGCTATTAATGGAACTTTCAAAGATGATCAAATAGAAGCAACGTTTCAACAAAATGGCGGTACATTCCCACTTATCTTAAAATCTTATAAAGAACAGCCAATTACGTATGAGACAATGAAGATACCGGTTCAAAATGGTGAATTAACTGTAGCACTTCAAAAGGCTAGCAAGATACCATCTCCCGTAGCACTCATCATTGCTGGCTCTGGACCAACTGATAAAGATGGCAATTCCACTTTAGCTGGCAAAAATAATAGCTTAAAAATGATTGCGGAAGGTTTGGCAGATGAAGGAATCGCAACTGTTCGCTATGATAAACGAGGATTAGGGGATAATCAAGCTCTTTTAACAAAGGAAGAGGATGGAACATTTGATCAATATGTAGATGATGCTGTTCAAGTGATAAATACGCTACTAGCTGATAAATCCTATTCAAGTGTGCATATTATTGGACATAGTGAAGGAGCACTTATTGGTTTACTCGCAGCACAAAAAACAAATGTAGCGTCCTTTGTTTCAATTGCAGGTGTTGGAAGACCATTAGATGAGGTGTTATTAGAGCAATTAAATGGTCAATTGACACCAAAACTGTATAAAGAATCAAAGACTATTCTGACATCTCTCAAACAAGGTAAGCAAGTGAAAAACATTTCTCCTAAATTACAAGCAATTTTCCGTCCTGCTGTACAGCCTTATTTGATTTCCATGTTAAAATATAATCCAGCAGATGAGCTTTCCAAAGTAGAAAGTCGTGTATTACTTGTACAAGGTACCAATGATTTACAGGTAAAGGAAGCAGATGCAGAAGCCTTAAAGAAAGGGAAACAAGAGGCCAAACTGCATTATATGAAAGACATGAACCATGTGTTGAAAAATGCCCCAACAGATCGTGCTGGGAATTTAGCAACCTATGCTGATCCTACATTACCGCTACATGAAGAATTGCTACCAGCACTTCAGCAATTTATTATAAATGAGAAATAGGAAATTTTAGCTAGATGAAGTTGTACGATAACTTCATCTAGTTTTATTTTTTCTATGAGAATCGTTATCAATTAGTTGAATTTCTGTTAAACTAGATAATTGACAATGGTTCAAGATAGAAGGAGTGCGTTAGCTCGATGAAATTAAGCGATCATATAAATTTGTGGAATCACGCATACATCAAAATAATGGATGTACGCTTTATTATAATGGAGCAAGGGGAGGGTTTTGGTCCTTACCGATTGCCTTCCAGTGCCTTTCTCTATACAAAAAGAGGAAGTGCACAAATTTGGATGGATAAAAATAGGCATATGGTACATCCATTTCATGTCCTCCATTCAGGAAAAGGAGTAAATATAGAGATTGTTGCAGAAAGAAATTTTGAATACTTTATGATTTTCTATAAAGCGACAATCCCATTACCTAAACGACAAGATATTGTAGCCTTATTGGAAAAAAATAATTCATTCCAATATCAGTATACTTTTGCACCCTATAATCCACTTGCTCTTTTTGACAAAGTAGAACAGATGAATAGTATTTGGTTACAATCATCTGAAAAAGAGCTAAAAAATTTACATATTAAATCATTATTTTATCAATTTGTCTATGAACTTATACGACAAATGCATACACAGGAAATTCGTCCATTAAACCCAGATATAGTGGAAGAGGCAGTTCGTTATATAGAAGAGAATTATCATAAACCCCTTACGCTTGAATTGTTAGCGCAGGAGTTAGCCTGTAGTGTAGGCTATTTATCAAAACTATTTAAAGAAAAAATGCAAACGAGTCCTATTCATTATTTGGGTGAAATGCGGGTAAATAAAGCGGCGAAAATACTTTTAGAAACAGATACGACGTTACAGGAAATTGCTGAGCATGTTGGGTATCCTGATGGACATTCATTGAGTCGCAGCTTTAAACGACATAAGGGCATATCACCAGCCAAATATAAAGTAGAATGGAGACAAAAACGGCAAGGTGAAGATTTGCCACTTTGGAAAAGAAGATATGCTATTCTCCCAGATCCATTCGAGTGGTATATTGATGATGAAATTGAAAATCATTATCAACGAAAGGGAGCAATGGAAATGTCGAAGTACAAAAACATGAAATTAAAGGCCATGACCTTGTTTATGTGCCTCTCATTGTTGCTAGCAGCATGCTCAAATGCAACAAATACAAATACTTCACAATCAGTATCAAATCAAGTGGAAACACAAGCCAATAGCGGACAAGAGGCAGTGCAGGAAGGTAAAACAAGAATTGTTTCTACACCAAGAGGTGATGTAGAAGTGCCAGCGCAACCACAACGAGTAGCCTCAGATCAGTATATGGGACAACTATTAAAGCTAGGTATTATTCCAGTTGGTGTGCGAGAAGGAATGTTACAGGAAGCTTGGATTGAAAAATCAGATATTTCTAAAGAGACATTAGCTAAAATAGAGAATTTGGGTAATTTTCCAATGAACCCTGAAAAGCTGATTATGTTGGAGCCAGATTTAATTATTGGATCGATAGAAGAAAATATTGAACAGTATGAAAAGATTGGTACAACAGTCTTTATTCCCTATTGGGAGGAGCTGTCGACTGCAGGCCCATTAGAAAAATTCAAAAGAATTGCTGAGGTATTTGGAAAGGAACAAGAAGCAGATCAGTGGATAAAAGAATATAAGAACAAGGTTGAGGAAGCACGTAAACAAATAGATGGTATTATTAAAGATGGAGAAACCGTTTCAGTCGTTCAATTAAGCCCAACAGGTTTGTATGTGCTAGCTGCTGAAGGTGGAAATTATGGTAGTAATACGATTTATCAGATGTTGCAATTACCTCCTACTGAACAAGCTTTAAATATGAAAGAAGGGTTTGAAAATATTTCTTTAGAGGTATTGCCACAGTATTTAGGTGATCATGTATTTGTTTATGTAAATTCACAAGAAGATGCAAAAGAGGTTTTAAATAGCCCAATTTGGCAGGGAGCTCCTGCTGTTAAAAATGGCAAAGTATATATGTATGGTGAATTTGACGATGAATTTGTGATGGAAGATCCTTACTCATTAGAAATGCAGCTTGATAAGATTGTTAAAGTTTTATTGGAAAAAAAGTAAGACCATTTAAATAATCGTTAAAAATAGACTTGCTAAGCTAAGAGGCAAGTCTATTTTTGTACACATAAATCCTGAATTAGCGCATATTGCCGATAATGGATGATCGGCTGTCCTGCATTTTCTTCACAAAATTTGTCATTGCATCAAAAGCTTCATTTCGTTTACTATTCATACTTTGCAGGCGCAGCATATCCATTTGCTGTGAGTTGTTTAGGGAATTGATTTGACCCTGTACTGTTTGAAGCTGCCCATCAATTTCTGTTTGCCTTGCTGTATCAGTTGTAGCTGTTTTTTCTGCATTCAATTGGTTAATTTGTTCATTTAAGCTAGCGAGTTGTTCATTTCTTCCTTGAACTTCTGTCAATTGTGTTTGTAATTGACTTTCTAATAGGTTAGTTCTTTGCTGTTGAACCATTATTAAGGCTGTTTCTAAATCGACAGAAGATAAATCAATGGGAGCCATCCCCTGATAGCTTACTCCTTGAATGGAAGCTGCAGATGATTGGTCTGCTCCTGCAAATAATAAACCAACGGCTAATGTGCTACCAATAACTAATTTTTTCATACGAATATCCTCCTAAAAAATGATAAGGGAAGAATTAAACACTATTTCTACATTCCCTAAAAAAATAGTTTAGCGTACCAAGGTTAAATTTAGTTTAAAAAAATTTAGGACTTTAGAAGGGAAATTATGAAAAAATGTTGATTTCGCTTATGACTACTCCCTCTACATCAAATTTTATTGACAAAGATAGTAAGCGTACTTATTATTATTAATAAGTGCACTTACTAATTTAAGAATGGGTGAGTAATTATGTGGAAATATGAAAATTCGATTATTACTGAAGCTACACCAGAAGCTATTTGGAAGCTATATAACAATGTTGATAAATGGAAAAAATGGGACAGTAGTATAATGGAAGTAATAATTGATGGGCCATTTGAAGAAGGTATCACAGGGTATTTAACACTTCTAGGACAGGAACCTTTACTATTTACGCTTACAGAAGTGAAAGAAAATAAACTTTTCACCAATACCACAATTCTCGAACAGTTAAGCATTAAGATGGATTTTCGTCATGAAATAGAAGTTCTTGGTTTGCAGACAAAGGTGACACATAGTGTTATCCTATCAGGACCGAATGCGGGATTGATTGGCAATAAAATTGGCCCTATGATTACACAAGGAATTCCGAGTAGTATGTCCAATTTAAACCAGCTTGCTAGAGGTGACCTCTCATGAAGCAAAGATATTGGATAGGGGTTGTATCCGAAGAACATGTTAAAATAGGTGAAAAAGCTGGGTTTGCACAACTATGTCATGGAAAATATGAACCTTTAAAGAGAATGAATGCAGGAGATTGGTTAATATACTATTCGCCAAAAACCAAATATCCAGAAGGAAATCCTCTTCAAGCTTTTACTGCTATTGGAACGGTTAAGTCAGGAAATATTTATCGAGTGGAAATGGCTCCTCAATTTATTCCCTACAGGTTGGACATATTGTATCAGCCTTGCCACAATGTAAGTTTTGTACATATCAAATCAAAGCTAACATTCGTATCTGAAAATGCCAATGTAGGTTTACTATTTCGTAGAGGACATTTTGAAGTAACTAAACAAGATTTTATAACAATTGCAAATGCAATGGGGGTGGATTTTAGTGGAATGGAAATCAAAGTTTAATGATCCAAAAGAAAGCTCAGGTTTTTTATTATGGCAAGTTACACAAGCTTGGCAAAGGATGATTACAAAGGAACTGAGCAGGATAGATCTGACACATGTCCAGTTTGTGCTATTAACTGCGTGTGATTATCTACATGTAAATGGTGAAACGGTTACTCAAAAAAGACTCGCAGATTTTACAAAATTAAATAGTATGATGGTTTCAGATGTTGTCAGAACACTTGAGGCTAAAGGATTTATTTGTAGAAACAAAAACCCTTTAGATAAGCGTGAAATACTACTTTCACCAACAGAGGAAGGTTCTAATAAAATTAAAATAGCGTTACCAATTGTTGAAAATACGGATGCCCAATTTTTCATGCCTATTCAGGATAAACAACATAGTTTTAACAAGGAGCTACTCTCACTGCTATCTCTAAAAGCAGAAGTGGATGAGTGAGAGTTTTAATGTAGAGAAAAATCATTTATGTAAAACCTAATTTGTGTGAGAAATCAATTTGGGAGACGTTGATTTCTCGCGCTTTTTATTTAACAGAAATATACATATTCCAACCTCTTTTATGATACGCTAAACCAACATATTAAAATACAATAAATGGCGGAGGTGAACATAGATGAAAATGAGAAATCAATATACTTGTCCGTTAGAATTAACACATGATATAACACGAGGAAAATGGAAGCCTATCATTCTATGGCAACTTGCCAAAGGACCTACTTCACTTTCACAACTTGTTAGAGATATTCAATGAATTACTCAAAAAGTGTTATTAGAGCATCTAAGCGATTTAATGGAATTCAACAGTATAGAAAAAACCTCTTTTGAAGGATATCCATTAAAAGTAGAGTATCGTTTAAGCTAGAGAGGTAAAAAACTCTACGAAGCAGTAGAAATTATGCAAAATGTGGGCATTCAATTGATGCAGGAGCATGGAATGGAAGATTTCTTAAGAATGAGGGGATTCATTGAATAAAAAAGATACTTACGAAAAAGTGGGTACTGTTCGATAGTTTCAAAGCTCCGTATACTATTTCTAGACCATTGAATTAGAAAGGAGTATATACCTAAATGAACAATTTACAGAATTCAGTTAACAGGCTGCTAGAACAGCAAAATACGGCATTCGTAGGCTCCATCGATCATGAGGGGTTTCCTCAAGTGAAGGCCATGCTTGCACCACGCGTAAGGGAGGGCTTTCATGCTTTTTATTTTACAACGAATACGTCCTCTATGCGGGTAGCTCAATTTCGTAATGAACAAAGGGCAAGCGTTTACTTTTGCAATCAAAAGCGTTTTGAAGGGGTAATGTTCAAGGGAACTATGGAAGTGTTAGAGGATCCGGCATCTAAGGAGTTAATCTGGCAAGATGGCGATACACTTTATTATCCACTTGGTGTAACGGATCCTGATTACTGTGTATTAAAATTTACCTGCTTGTCTGGAAGATACTATAACAATTTTTCTTCCAAAACCTTTGAAGTGTAAATAGAAAATTCCTCGTTCTACGGTATGCTAGAAGCTATGAAGTCTGCATAAGCGTGTGGACTTTTTTTAATGCTTTTTCCTATTGAACGTGAAGGTTTGAGTGCGTAATGGTGATAGAAAAAAACTTTTTTTGTTTTTTTAAAAATAAAATGAACTTTTTATGATCCCTGTTTGTATAGTAAGTGAAATACAATATAGGGAGGTTATATTTTGGAACTTATTGTTAAGGATATTGTGAAAAAATTTAATGGTGTAAACGTATTGGACGGTGTATCAACTACATTTAAATGGGGCTACTGCTATTTATTGCTAGGTCAAAATGGTGCCGGGAAATCTACATTATCAAAGTGTATGGCAGGCGATCTAAAATCAGATAATGGTTCTATACAAATTCAGGGTTCGTCCGTTAATGTACACGAGCAGGTAGCGCTACAATATCAATTTTTTTCGAGTTATCAGCATCTTAAAATTCGCGAAGTGATTGCTCTTTTTACTACATTGACGAATAATAGGGTTGATTTGGGTGAGCTATATGAAATATTAGGGTTACCGACGTATGATCATATTTTGTTGAAAAATGCGTCAGGTGGTCAGCGAAAAGCAGTATCCATATTCCTTTCTTTTTTATTAAATAAACCAATCATCATATTAGATGAGCCATTTGCTGATTTAGATTTAACAAAGAAAAAGCAATTGATGTTTTACCTACAAAAGGAAATTAGTCAGCGTAATAAATTGCTCATTATTATTAGTCATGATGTGGCAGGATTAGAGCCATTATTTGATTATGTTGTCATCCTAAAAGAGGGTAAAATCATTGAAAATGCTACGCAAGATGAGCTTTATCATAAATATACAGATGCAAGATTACCGGGAATTGAAGGTCTTTATTACGAAGCGACAGGTCAAATTTTAGGAGGAAAAGCAGGATGATTAAGAAAATTGCACGTATGTATATGTTGGAAAGTATTCGTAACCCAGGAATGGCTATTGGAAATTTGTTACCAGGATTTATGTTTATGACCGTATCATTTTTTGCTAAAAGCGTGATGACTGAAGAATCATTTAATTTTTTGATTAAAGGTCAGTTTTTACCGATTTCTATAATTATGCTAATCTTCTTCTTTTCTTTTTCTAGTGCTACAATCTATTTAGCTGATATGAAAGCCAATAAAACCCTCCAATGGGTGCAACGAACAGGCATTAAGCCACACACTTACTATATAGGGATGGGAATTGGCGTCTTTACCTTATTAAATCTATTTTTAGTGTTACTACTCACTGGTTACTCATTTATTATTGATATTTCATTATCATCATTTTTACTAATTATTTTAATAAGTAATTTTGTATTACTAGCACTGTATCCATTGAGCTTTATATTGGCAGGTCTATTTAAAAATGAAAAAGTGGCAACAAGTATGCTTGTACCGATTATGTTGTTATTTATGTTTTCCATACAAATGACATCGATGTTTTTAACATTAGCGGAGAAAAATCCCCAAGATTATTTTATTTTCCTAATTTGGAATCCGATGCTATATTTATATGATAGCTTGCAAGTGTCTTTAAATTTAATGGGTGAAACATGGCTTCCACAATATCAATATTGTATAATTTTAGCAGTTCTAAGCTTGGTGTTAGCTACCATTGCTAAAAAAGTATATACCAGTAAGTAGGTGATTTTATGGGAATTGGATGGATTGTGTCTCTTATTTTTGGAGGCATCATGATGGTAGTAATCATAGTGATTGCTATTTCACTAGAACGAAAATATATTGTACGTGAGAATGGGAGAATTAACTATAAAAAAACAACTATTTTTTTACGCTGGAATGTGCTTGATACATTAACGCTTGTCTTATCTATTTATACAATACTTTGTGTACAGGCACTAAACATGCTCGTATCTTCTGGTCAAACAGTCGAAAATCCATATGTGCAATTTTTTACAAATCAATCACAGGTATGGGTTACTGTTGACATCCTTTATTTAGTAACTCGCGTTTCAAATACGATGAAGGCCATTAAGGCTCATTGGGGGGATGAGCTAGATGATGAGCAATGAGGAGTGGATGGAGGTCTATAAAAGTGGCGGTATTGAGGGCTTTGAACAGCTCTATAGTCGTTTGTATGAGCCTCTGTACTGCTTTTTATTTCGCTATACTCGTGAGGAGCAGCTAAGCATTGATATTGTACAAGATGCCTTTGAGCGTTTACAATATATAAAGCAGGATTTTGATCAACAAAAGGGAACGGTGAAGGCATTTTTATTTCAAATCGCGTATCGTTTAATGATCAATAAATTAAATCGACGTAAAAAGTGGCGCACACTCTTTCCGTTTTTAGTACCAACAGAAAGCCGTCGTCTATCAACTGATGAAAAATTAACGATTCAAGAAGCCATACTTCAATTACCTGAAAAGCAACGAGCTGTTATTTTGCTTGTGTATTATCATGATTTGCCACAGGAGGAAATTGCACAAATCTTGTCCATCCCACTTGGTACCGTTAAATCCAGATTACATAATGCGATAAAGACTTTAAAGGAAGAGCTAAAGGAGGATTTCGATGCTTAAAAATGAATTTCACAAGGAGCAATGGCTAAAAGACAGCTTAGATCATGATAAAGTAGAGATTCCCAAGCAGCTAATAACACATAAGAAAAGTCGCTGGCAACGTTTTATCCAGTATTTAGCCTCTCCTACAAAAGATCCATTAGAGCCTATTTGTTCATCCTCAGTCGGCTACACTTCTTTGAAACTATTGCCCATCGTCACGGCTGTATTTATTACAATTATTCAAATTTTGTTACAATAAAATGAATAACTCTTAAATATTTCACTGCCACAGTCATTAGATTGTGGTATTTTTAATGAATAGAGTACTATTTATTGTATAAATTAAGGGAATATATGGATTTGTCTTGGGGGTGAATACTTTGAAGGTTTTTAGAAACATACCACAGCCAAACAAGATAAGAGGTCAGCTTCATAGAGCACTTATACTCATTACTTTTATCATTGGACTTTGTATATTTATTCCAACGCTTTTCATTGAATTTCGGCAAACCATTCATCATCAAAATGAAGAGATGGTGAATTATTTAAATACTCAAACATATTTTTTTGAAAGCTGGTTAACAGAACGTTCCGGCGATATACATACTATTGCTAATTTAGACTTCGTAAAAGGTTTTGATTATAAAAAGGCTCAACCTTTTTTTCAAGACTTTAAAGATAAAACCGATTTTGCTGACTTGATCTTTGTCAATAAAGATGGCATTGTGCAATTTGATACCGTTACTGAATTTACAACAAATGGGACGGGTGTAAATGTACAAGATCGTGAGTATTTTCAGATTGCTAAAAAAACACAACAACCCTACATCACAGATATTTTAATCAGTAAAGTTACCAATCAGCCTATTGTTGCATTTGCTTCACCTATGTTGAATGAGCAGCAACAATTTAATGGAGTAGTTTTTGGAACCGTGAATGTCCAGACAATCAATCAACTACTACATGAATCAAGAGTCGGCTTTCTTGGACATGCCTATATTATGAATCAGGATGGCATGATGCTGACTGCATTAAATGTCAAAAAAAATGATAACTCATCTGAACATTTCAAAGTGGATGAGCATATTCTTAACTTTGCTGTCAATAATACTGCAAATGACCTTCATATTTATAAAGACATGAACAGGAAATGGGTGTTTGCGAAAAGTAAGCCGATCAATCAAGGGAAATGGTTTATTATTTCAGAAATTGGTTTATTCGATGCATTAAAGCCACTCATTATTAGATTTCTCCTTATAGCCTTATGCATTGTCATAGGCTCATTCTTTACCATTAGAGTTATGCTTCAGCTTTCAAAAAAAATTGAAGAACCTATTCAACAGCTTCTTACAGGTGTTGGAAAGGTACAGCAAGGAAATTATGAGTATCAAATAAATGAACAGCAGCTGGCGCCTTATGCACAGGAATTTCAAGAGCTTTGTTCATCCTTTAATGACATGAGCACCAAGGTCAGACAGGATACAATTTTATTGAAGGAATTATCAGTAACCTGTCAGCTGACAAAGCTCTATAACCGCCGTTATTTGATTGAGCAGGGAGAACTTGTTTTTGAGAAATGTTTAGAAGATGAAGATGCATGTTCATGTATAGCCATTGATATTGATTTTTTTAAAAAGGTTAATGATACTTATGGACATTTAATTGGTGATGAAGTGTTAAAGCATGTGGCCAACATCATTTCTAATTCCGTGCGAAGAGTTGATCTGATTACAAGGTATGGGGGAGAGGAGTTTGTTATTTTATCACCAGATACAACAATAGAAAGTGCCATAAAAATAGCAGAAAGAGTTCGCGAAAATGTAGAAGCAAATCCATTTACGAACGACCAGTTAAAGATCAATGTAACAGTGAGTATCGGCATTGCAGAATACGGTCAATCCAGCGATGTTTCAACATTTTATGAGCTGCTTGATAAGGCTGATCAAGCTCTTTACATTGCCAAGGAAAGTGGTAGAAATCAACTTAGAGTGTATGATAGTACTAATCAAGTAGACACGAACATTTAAATAGCTAAGAAGGTATTTTAGATGAAGGAGATTATATTAAATATATTACAAGAAATTGAAAATAAGCATCAAATAAAAATTCTTTATGCAGTAGAATTTTAAAGGTAATGTTTGCCTAAATATAGCGGTTTGAGTGGGGGTTAGTTATAAACTAGCCCCAGTTTCGATAGCACAATCAAACGTGTCGATAATTTTTCTTCCATTTCTCTCAGTACATGCCTTAATGCATGAACGGCATCGCTTTTGAAAGATTATGTGGAGAAAGTGAAATTTCATGAAAAGGCTAGGGCTAAACAATAAGTGTATTAGTTGTGGGGCAGACGAAAAAGCACCTCAGTGTGATTACAAGTGGACTTGTAATTGTGGTTATCCGGAGTGTTGGATAAGAGAAGATGGTACTTATCATTGTAATAATTGCGATCACGACACAAATCCAAGAGCATACGTATAGCTTGTACATAAGGTTAATAATAAAAGAGGTATAAATTTGGAGGAATCCATTAAAATCAAAATTCAAAAGCTTCTCACTTTAGCAAAAGATGCTACGGATGAAGAATCACAAACGGCTATGTTACATGCAAGAAAGCTTATGTTGAAACACAATATTCAGGAATTAGAATTAGTTTCTAGTTTTGTTAATGATAAAACAGTAGTTAATGAAAGAGTATATAGAAATAAATTAATTTGGTGGCATAGAAAATTGGCACAAATTATAGCCCGTCATTTTAGATGCAGCTACTATCGAAATACATATGGGGTTGGGGAATACGAACCTACCATGAAAGTACGTCAGAAAGCGTTAGAAACTGGATTTATGCAGAGTAGATTATCCTCATAAACGTTGGGGCGATTGAAAAAAATGCATAGAAGGAAGGATGGAGAAAATGGGTTATAATATACTTTACCATGTAGTTCCGAAAGAAAATTTCAAAGCAGGAGATAGGGTTTTCTTAAAAGGTGAAAAATAGCCTGTATACGATAAAAATGGACGTTCTTTATTGGTTGCAGAAAATGGAGAATTTCTATTTACTAACGAGTTAATGAATTAAGCCGTTAATGAATGGGAGTTAGAAGCAATCGAGAATTGCTAAACATTCTGAGCATTAGGTTTAAAAAAGGGCACTTGTAAGTGCCCGCAGAAAAATATGGTTATTTACGATTGTCGTCAGTAAATGATGTTATGTCATTTGTCATTTTGCCAACAGAAGTAAAAGTTTCATCTAATGCTTTACTGATTTCATCTAATGCTTTGTCGATTTTTTCTGATTGAGGATGATTTTTATCAATCTTACCAATAATAATATTTTTCCATAGGAAATTTTTTTTCATTACCATCGCCTCCTAATAAGGAGTATACAATATAAAGCTATGTGAGTTTCAAAAAAATGTAGTTTCATAAGAGAAATGTTTTTTTCAGAAAGGATTAAGGAGATGGAATTAATCTAGTTACTGAACACTTTGAGAAAATTATGTATCATTTAGAAAAATACAAAAATTATTGAGGTGTAAAATGGATATAAAATTTGTAAAAGTTGAAGTCTTATTACCAGAAGAATACATTGAACAATTAAGAAATGAACTAAATAAATTAGGAGTTTTAACAGTCGGTAATTATGACCATGTTGTTTCTTATACTGTTACAAAAGGGTATTGGAGACCACTTGACAAAGCTGTACCTTACGGTGGAGAGATTGGAGAAATTTCATTCGGAACTGAATGTAAGTTGGAATTTAGATGTCTATATTCAAAAATAGAAGAAGTAAAAAATATAATAAATGTTATCCATCCTTATGAGGAACCTATTATAAATGTAATTCCTTTAATAAACTAATAGGTCTGATGTAGTTACATTTATGAAATGTGCCAAATGAAGAAAATAGCTATCGAATAAAAGGGATGGCAAAAGAGAGAATCTTATAATGAGTGATAGTCTATGTATATTCATGATAGTAACTTTGTAAAGGAAGTTGCCTATTGTAAAAAAGACGTAGTATTGTCAAACCACTGAACAATGTGAAGAAGGCTTACAGCATGAGGAGGATTATTTTTGATTGTATACACTGTTCAACCTGAATTTATTTATAAAAGAATGCGAGAGCAAGGATACTTAGAAGGTGATAAGAAAATTGCTATGTTTCCCAAAGCCTACGAATGGATGGTATTTCAAATGGAAAAACGTATAGCCAATTGTAAAGTGGAAAACAACCCAATATGGTTATGGCAAAGAAGACCAAGCGGAAATGAAAAAGCACTTGCAACAAAAGGAGAAAGATGGGTTATTTTAAAATTAGATATTCCAGAGAATAGAATTTTATGGTCGTCATTCGAACAATGGCATTCGATCTTAAACGAAAGTCCAATAACTTATAATGAAAAAGAATTTGATTATTTTAAAGAAAGAGGATTTCCTAAAGAAGAAGTTTCAAAAACTTGGGAACGATTATTTGACCATGAGTGGTTAGCAAGTAGACCAACTGAATGGGGAGGTAATTATAAAGAGCATTGGATGCAAGGTGTTACTCCGCGAATTACAATGGAGCAAGTTAAGAAAGTTACACGCTTTATAGGCAAAGGATAACGTTTGAAGATTGAAGAATAGTAGAAAAAATTTTGTGGTAAGGAGAATTAATTATGAAAGTGCCGAAAGAAATCCAAGAAGCGATTAAGGGAGCAGGTGCGTTATTTGAGATAGCAAGAGAATATGAAAAGATTGTTAGAGATTGGCTTGATAGCAAAGGGCTTAAGGAAAATGATACAGTAGCAGACCAATATATTGACTGTATCGAAAACGGAAGTAACTGGACAGAGCCTTTATTGATTTTTTGAAAGCTTACTGAACACTGGATAAAAAATGTGCAGTAAAAATTTGTGAGTTAATTAGTGAATTTAGATAACTTATCAACTTCTTCAGGAGTAATATTTTTAACCTTATATGAAATTACGGCCTTATTTGAAATCATTTTATACTTTTCTGAAGATTCACCATGCGGTATACGAAAAGTGATGTTAATTAGTTTAAATGGTGGATTGTGTGCACCTTCAAAAGAAATAACCCTTAAACTGACATCATAGTAGTCATTTTGTCTATTTCTTTCAATTTTTTCGATTCTTCCATAATCGAATAATTGATTATCACCGTATGAAGACATTGTTTCAAGGATTGGTAGACCTAAATCACGTAAAAAGGCTAACTCTATCACACTCGGGGGTTGATCTTGAGGAAAATATTCTATATCTGATTTAGCAAAAGCAGAATTTATTGCCAGGAAACTCAATAAAAGTAACGAGATGATTATTATTTTTCTCATATAAAAAGTTTCCTTTCAGTATTTGTTCTTGTTATTTGCAAATTAAAAAATTTTATGTATCTGATTTCAAATAAAAATCAAATTAAACTGAACATTATGAGGTTCATGACTATTAATAGGGCACTTAGTCGAAAGTAACCCTATAAAGGAGAGCCCTTATGGTCACGGGCGGAAGTGACCATAAGTAACAGATTGGGAGGTACCTAGTTAAACTAGTTTAGCTTAACACTACTATTTATATGATTAGATAACATGGGCTATATAGTTCATTGCCTTTGAAATAGATAAAAAATAAAAAAGCTGCGGCGGTCAACCAACGCCACAGCCTATATAAAGTGCGTGCGATACACTTAATATTATTGTGTGTAAAATAGGGTTCTCTATACATTAAAAAACCCCAGCTTTAAACTGGGGAACGGTTTGTCTTAGATGAAATTGATCATGAAATGGGTGAACTCTTATGGAAAATAGAAAATAATGAGTACTACCATGAATACTATGAAAGAATCCCTGTGACGATTGTCTCTCCGCAAAATTGGATATTAAACCAAGACAACAGGTCAATAAAATTTGTAATAAGTTAAAAAAACAAGGACTTTTAAAAGGAGAAGTTAAATAATGTTGTTCTTGCTCCAAAGGCAAATTTCGCAAATTAAACTATACAAAGGAAGATGAACAGAATTGTCATAAACCACTACATTCAATAACAGTCAAAGGTAAAAAGGGTTACAAAACTTTTTGTGATGGAACGGCCAGTTTACGTAATGCTGTTGAAACCTACTTTGAATTTAAAGTGAGGTAAAATGTCACGCCTGTTGATCAACCAAATTCCTCCAAAATCTTTTTACTGTGACAAGGCTCTCATATTTTTATATCAAAAATAAATAACTTTATTATCATTTTACAAATATCAACTGATGTTCCTGGCATGTTTAATATGTGAATTTTAGGTGAGTTTCTTCTATTATATAGACCTTATGTTAGCAGTATGCTTTTGATTAATACTATTAATGGTTTACATAACAACTGAAAAAAGCATTAACAAGAAAGGGAAAATCCTTATCGTTAATGCCTTTTATTTTCACTTTTACTAAATGGATCTTTTATAAGCATGCATTGTCGAAGTATATTGGAATACTTTAGGGTTGACTAGTCCCTCACGTAAATCCATCATCCCTAACTGTCCCATTCTATTCAGTAAAGGAATCAACCAATTACCACTTGGTGCACCTTGTAACACTTTAATTTGATCAGATGATAACTTTGAAACTTTACTAGCATCAATCGGTTCTTTGGCATTTTCTATCGTTTCTTGAAAAGCTTTCGTATCAACTTTATACATATTTTCGCCAACTTGTTCAGTAAAACCTTTGTATCCGTAAGCTCCTCGAAGTATAAATAGCCTTATACTCATATCTTCCATAGAAACCATTTTTAAATACACCTCTCTTCAATGGATTCTTAAATTATAAATGTGGAATATTTAAAGTTCTTTCAATGGTGTTCCAAGGGTAACTACTTGAAGTACAATTAAACTTATATAATGCAGAAGTTCCACTTGAGATTTTTAAGTCTGAATTAAAAGTTACTGTATAATAAAACCCATCTACAATTCTGTCATTATTAGAATCTATGGAAGCAACATTAATTTTATAATCACGATTTTGATAAGTAATACGTTCATCATCTAACCATTGATTTTCACTTCCATAACCAACTTGCATCACTCCTATGGAAACTTTGCCTGAAACTGCATGAGAAGTTTGCGTGCGAAGATCCTCAGTATATTCATTGCTTGTTCCGACTTGTGATGCTATTTGATCAATATAGAGAGCTGTTAATGGTGGCGCTGGACCTCTTAGAACTGGACTATTATTTACTTCTTCTTTAATTTTAGTAGCCTCATCTGAAGTTACTAATGTAATTGTCCAATCAGGATGTTCTGTTTTTAGATTTTCAATTAATGGATCTACTTCAAGCTTATCTTTTTCTACTTCTGAAGCTTCAGCTGTATTTAGCCCCAAAAAGCCACTTGTTAAAATTCCAACAGCTAGTAAATATTTCTTCATATACAACTTCTCCTTTTACATTATTTGTAACACATTGTAATTATCGGATAAAAAATAGGATACTTAACAATATTTAACAAAATTAATAATTGGTTATTTAATAGACTTATTATCACTTCAGAAAATGTTCTTTTAAGTAGATCTTATCTGAACAATTTAGCGTGTGTTTTGTTCCAAAACTCTCCCTTTTCTGAACACATGTGTTTTTGATTAGAAAGGGGAATTTTTTATTGCTTTAAATGTAATAAAACCCTGTTCATTATTCTATGTTCAATAACGAACTCAATTTCATCTTATGTTACCATGAAATCAAAGCAAAAAGGAGAAAGAGTGATACTTGATGTTAATTGGATATGCACGTGTGTCGACAGGATTACAAAATTTAGATTTACAAACAGATGCGTTAACACAATATGGTTGTACAAAAATTTTTCACGATAAAATGAGCGGGGCAAAAAAACAACGTCCAGGTTAAGAGGAAGTACTTCAGTATGCACGTGAAGGCGACACAATTGTCGTTTGACGATTGGACCGACTAGGATGTAATATGCAAGAATTGATTCAAATTGTGAACAGCTTAAATGAGCGTGGTGTTGGCTTTCATAGTCTTCAAGAAAATCTAACAATGGACAAAAGTAATGCAACGAGGCAACTAATGTTTCACTTGTTCGCAGCATTTGCAGAATTTGAACGTAATCTAATCGAAGAACGATCTGCTGCAGACCAAGCAGCTGCAAAGGCGCGTGGACGTCTGGAGAAGTATGGACAAAAAGATATTGAAATGATGAAGGCTTTAATTGAAAGTGGTACACCGATTAAAGATGTTGCAGAAAAGTGGGGCGTGTCTCGGACGACAATTTATCGCTATTTAGAAAGAGAGAAGCCAGATACCTCTATAATACACGATCCGGTCAATTCCTGAAGTCTGCTTATGCACCACCGAAAACACCAGGTACACAGCTGGTATTGCTGATAAATATACAATGAAAATACTGATGAGCGGATTGATTATTTTAATAGTAGCATTGTCTTTATTTGCTTTAGGTACAGAGAATAAATACATTGCAGTTATTTCGATGATTTTTATTGGTACTAGTGTAGCATTGAATCCTGCGATGGTTGCGAGAGTAATGAAAACAGCTATTTTTACTACAGAAAGAAGAATTAAATGGTTTAAAGTTCGTAACACTTTCTTAATCAAACTTTATTTTAAACCAACACCACTAAAAAAAACAACGTCTATTTTAGGGGCTTTATTATTTATTGATATAAATATAGATAAACAATAGTGAGAATATGACAATGTAGAGTAATACCTTCAATTTGGTAGGTTTTTTATAAACATCATAAATTGATAATAGAATAAGAGTTGCTAATACAATTATTAGCGTAATTGTATTTAAATAAAAAATAATTAACAAACCTATTAATATCAATAAACTAGTTCTTATAGTTGTTTCTTTCATCTCTACATGCCCTCTTTCTTTAAATTAAGGAGTGCGAATAGTAGTAATTGGACCTTTAAGTAAGGTTTTTCTTGCAGAATCTTCATAAACATATGCAACCTTTTTTTCACTTACTGGAATGACTCCTTCATACTTATAATACCATTCTGTTGAGTAATATAAGTTTTCAAGGCTCATTTGATAAGCTAAATTCGCAATTTGGGAAACTATACTTACAGAAGCAAATGGTATTGTTGCAGATATAACAATTGTGATAGCACCAACAGTAAACCCTTTGATTTTATCTGAAGTTTTTGTTGTCATTTGATAAATCCAATCTGTAGTAGCTGCAAATGGTGTTATTTTAGAGTCTAAATTAATATTACTCTCATCTTGTATAGTATCACTATTTACTTTAATAATTTCTGTTGAAGTTTTGTCCTCGATTGTTGTTGTTATTGCTACTTCATCTACACTTATTGTAGTTGTTCTTTGTTCAGATTGTAATTCAAAATTACCTAAATTGTCCTTCTTGAAAATTTTACTAGAAACACCTTTAAAATCTTCATCAAATTCTTCTAATACTTTAAATGACTCTCCATTTTGTTCATACGTATACTCTAGTTTTCTATAGTCTGATGATCTAGTATCTTGAAAATTTGTTATTTCATCAGAAAATTTTAATGTTGATGCTGATACTCCACTATTGGGAAGTACGATAAGAAACGAAAATGCTACTAAAAAAACTAGTGAAACAATCCTAAACTTACTTTTTTTAATCAATTCAATCTCTCCTTATCATTTTAGAATAAAAACAATATAACATAAAACTTAGTAAGTATGTAAGAATTATAATAATAAAGGTAAATATAGGATGAATAGGTATAAAATATATTTAAATTAAGAAAATAATGGTTATTAATTTATTTTTTGGTTCTTCACCAAAACTTGTGGTTTATTTCCCATTAATTAAATAATTTTACATTTCCTTATAGAAGAAAAGCGAAAACTCACGTATCGTAATTGTTGCCTAAACAAACCACGAGAGGAGTTTTCGCTTTGTACTGCAAGTTTATCAAAATGCTATTACCGTTACCATCTTTTTTCGAAGTTTCTTTTCCATCTGATGAAGAACCAAATGTATTTCCTGTTACAGTAGGTGCTTATTCAGTGTCATGTCCTATTTGCCTGAGAAAAACAATTCGTCATGCACAAACATTACGTCGTTTTCGTCATGGCTATGCTTGGCACCTCGGATTGATTTGGATTAAGATGGCGATTCCATGTCATCGTTGTGTTGCTTGCAACCTCACATTTACCTATGACTTCGGTTTAGGAATTGTACAAGTGTCTTCGGCTATGTTTCGTAAAGAACTTGTAAGGCATTGCCACGGTCGCTCCATCTGATGTAGCACGTGAATATGAACTACCCTACACGACTGTTGAGCGTTGATATTACTTGCTGGCAGCTAATGAATTAACGGAAGAAATTGCCACAACTATCTGTGTAGACGAGCTCGCTTTGCGCAAAGGACATCATTATGCGACCAGTGTTTTAAATGCCGACACGGGTCGTATTTTGGCGATTGTTCCTCATCGAAATTAAGACGCCATTACTGCTACTTTACAGAAAGTAACAGGTCCAATTCGTACGGTGGTCAGTGATTTCGCTCCAGCGATGGCGAATGCGATACAAGCCGTTTATCCAACTGCGATTCATGTGCTGGATCGCTTTCATCTCTTGCAATTTTTCACCGATGCCCAGCAGCGAAGACGACGGTATTTAGGAGAAGCCAAAAAACATCATAAATCGCGATTCATTGACCGTTGTTTGGCACGAAAATCGGAACAATTAACCGATGAAGAATGTGGATTTGTTGCACAGTGGCACCAGGAAGATTTGCCTACAAAATACATTTATCAAGCATTGAATCATATGCGTTATGTACTGAAAGCGACAACGATGACATAAGCAAAACGACGATTAACAGAATGGTTTAAACGGTATCAATTTCATCTTTGTGGTGCCGTTTCTAAAATCGCAAAAACATTGATAACACGTGAAAAAGCATTGCTAGATACCATTATTTCACCGCTATCAAATGGCATGATGGAAGGCACAAATAATAAAATTAAACTCATCAAAAGACGTGGTTTTGGCTATTGAAATGAAGACCGTTTATTTCTTCGTTTACGTTTAGAAACAGGTTGCTGATCTTGTCACCCACGATTTTTGGTGAAGAGCCAATAAAAAGGAATTTTGGTCGGTAATACCCAACAAGATTTATGCATAACCTCTCTCTATAACAAAAATATAGATGGTTCAAAAAACATAAAAAAAGGTGGAAAATTTATGACAATCGTTGATATTGAGCAAAAAGCTTATGAAGAATTGAAATGGTATGCTATTAGAGAATTAAACGCACAAGCTAATTCATTTACAAACCCTAGTTTATATAGTTATAACATTAATAATGCAGATGCTGTGCCAGATATAGTTAATTTTAAATCTAATCCTCAAATATTATTAACATCTGTTCAAGTTTTATCAAATGATACAAGTATACAGCAATCCCAAACTCTTAAATTTTCACAAAAGTGTACAGAGACTACTACAACAAGTACCACAACTGGATATAAGATTGGCACAAGTATTAAATCTACTACTAAAGGTAAAATAAAAGTAGGATTTTTAATGGCTGGAGAGATCGAACAAACTGTAGAAGTATCTTTAACAGGGGAATATAATCATAGTACTACTCAAACTACAACAAGTAGTCATGAAGAATTATGGGAATATACTCAACCTGTACTAGTTCCTGCTAGAAGTAAAGTTATCGCGACAATGTATATTATGGGAGGCCCTGTTACAGTTCCTATGACCTTATCTGCAAATATTGCTGGAACTGGAGTCTCCCCAAAAGGGAGTCCTTATTCTTTATCCAAAATATATTTTAAAAAACAAAATTCTTCAGCTAATTCTTCTTTATCAGCTAGGGCATCGGTCCTTTATAATCCAAATTGGCCTGGGTATTCTCCTGTGTTTACAGGAGTAGGAGAAAATTATTCATTAAATGTAGAAGGCGCATCTATTAGTTCAAATACAGTTAGCTTATATTCTTATGTAGAATTCAAAGAATATCCATTATCTACTGATACTGCTAATCTTGTTGCCGTTCCAATGAGAAAATATTATTCTATGCCAATTCTGAGAGATGGTACGCCTGCTCTTATTCCAGCGGATTCATTTACCCCATATTCAAGATTTGCCTCTGTAGATCATAATGCACATTCAATGAGTGAAGAGGAGTGAATAATTTATTTGTAATAAAGCAGTTTCTTAAATCGTATCGATCAAGCCAGTTACCTTCTGCAGCATCCGATCCAGCCAATGCCTGAAGTTTGCTTTGGACCACCAAAAACACCAGGTATCAGCTGATAAACTTGTTCCTTATGAGCACATCGATCAAATTAAGTACCTTCTGCAGCATCCAATCCGGTCAAAAGCTGAAGCATGCTTATGGACCACGGAAAACACCAGGAAGCTGATAGATTTTCCACCAATTGATTTTCAGGAACTATTAAATGAAATAATCTCAAATGGTCCTTTAAAAATGGATATTCAGCAACTCTTAAAGAGGAAAATTGCAGGAGAAGAGCTAAATATAGAGCCATCAATTGAAAGTATTCATGACTATCTAGATAAAGAAATAAAGCATATTGAAACTTACTGTAGAAACCTTACAGTAAAAGTGGACGATCCTACACATAAATTAGATGAATTGTTTAGATGTACATTGCAAGAAGTGTGGGAAAAAGAATAATTTTTAATTCGCAGGTCATACTAAATAGGATTTCACTTATGAAATCTATAATGATGAGGAGGATGGAAAATGAGTAGGTTTGAACAATTAGACCCCAAATCTCAAAAAATCCACCGCAACTGGTCAAGGATTAAGCATTCTAAATCTCAAGTAAATGGTGAAACGGAGATTACTCTCCACAACCGTATCTTGAGAAGTGAAGCAAAGGCCCGACAGTTTTAATCATGCTAGAAAAGTAAGTGTCATCAAGCCCAGAATTTATTCTGGGCTTTTTATGTGCGCCTGGCATGCGTATGTATTATAGGGTGCAAGCCCAAAGACAGAAGTAGAGGTTAGCCAAGAGAAAGGGTGTTCGTGACAACGAAGCTGGAGGCAAAACACTGGTCCAAGGAACACGAATCTCATACAAGGCTAGGTATGATTGGATGAGTGTGTCTAACAACACAAAGTCCTTTCTGTCGAAGGTCATATCAAGTAAATGAGACGGATAGATGGTGTGAAAGTGCATGCGCGCAGATACCCCTTCAGTATTCAATAAATTAGACAGTTGGTTTAAAAGAAGGTTGCGAATGTGTCTCTGGAAGAATTGGAGGAAACCTTTATTGTTATTCGTTTTCATGAAAAAAATAGTTCCTGCACACTATACTATTGATGCTCAGATTGAGGAATAAATATAAAAGCAATGGCTCCTGATGTTGCTAAACACACCGTCACTTCTTTTCATATAATATTAGTTTGTAAAGAATGGAAATCCATGATGGGGGAAATAATGTAGTTCTCTTTTGCAAATAACAATTCAAAATAAAACAAAATCAATACGGAGGTAAAAAATGAATGTCCTTGATTGTATCATTATAGGTGGAGGTCCTTCTGGGCTAAGTGCTAGCTTAACTTTGGGAAGGGCTAGGAGAAACATTGCATTATTTGACAATAGAACGAATAGGAATAGAGTGACACAAGCGTCACATGGATTTATTACTCGAGATGGGATAGAACCACAAGCGTTTAAAGAAATAGCGTTAAAAGAGTTGGAGAATTACCCGTCCGTATCATATTTTACTGCAACAGTTACTGAAATCATAAAGGATATAGGTAATGAACGATTTACTGTCAAAACATCTACTAGTGAGGAATTTGTTTCAGAAAGAATAATACTCGCCACCGGTATTCAAGAAATATTTACTATACCAAG
The DNA here is from genome assembly GCF_058803665.1 of Lysinibacillus sp. GW821-FHT14F06. NCBI lineage: Bacteria > Bacillati > Bacillota > Bacilli > Caryophanales > Bacillaceae > Lysinibacillus > Lysinibacillus sp. GW821-FHT14F06. Next base: position 15,317 of record NZ_JBXAPF010000002.1, on the reverse strand, counting down.
TATAAGAAAGTTTTATGGGAAAAGTCTATTTAGTTGTCCGTATTGTGATGGCTGGGAGCAAAAAGATAAGCCATTAGTGGTTATTGCAGAAAAAAAAGAGCATGTACTGCATTTGACTAAGTTGATTTATAATTGGTCGCAGGATTTGGTTGTCTTAACGAATGGAGTTCAATTATCTAAAGAAGGTAAAATAGAGTTACAAAAACACAATATCAAAATTATATCCGAAAAGATAAAAGACTTAATAGGTAATGACGGTTACTTACAAAAAATAGAGTTTGAAACAGGAGCAACAATTATAAGATCGAGTGGATTTGTTGCCCCATCTTATTATCGCCCAAATCAGTTTGCTGAGAAGCTTGGCTGTGAAATTCATGAAAATGGAAAAGTTATAACAGATGGTGTTGGTAGAACAACCCAAAAAAACATATATATCGCAGGGGAAACAGAAAAATCTAAACCATCCTCTTTAATGATTTCAGCTGCTAAAGGTAATAAAGCTGCGGTTTCAGTAAATACTGATCTAACGATGGAACGCTTTTGATTACGTCATAACACCTTCTGCTTCAACTAAATAGGAGCTTAGCTAATATAATTAAACACATCAGCGCCAATGTGTAGTCACATATACTCCAAACATTGTGTTAGAGTTAGTATAAGAATTTACGAAGAACGGATTTTGCTTTTAGAATTCGTTTTTTCTTGTTGTTTAAAAGCATAAAAGTTATTGAACTAACGGTACAGCTTAGTTTATAGACTTATTCAACAATCGGGCGCTTTCCTGGAATAAGGAAAGAGCTTTTTTCATTAAAGGGCCAGATTATTGAAGATCAACATTCCTAAAAATGAGAATATTTGAGATGATTGGTATTAAACAAACGGAGTAGGTTAGTTCAATAAGGAGTTTGTTATATCATTTAACAACAGAGATAGATGGACGAAGAATAAGAATTAATACAGTTTAATATTAGTTTCGATGAGCCGTATCATAAGCAAGTGCGGTTTATGAGAAGAACCACCTAGAACATTGATGTAATAAGTTTTTAGGTGGTTTTCTCTATATAATGAATAGGAGAGTTTTTAGTTTGATAACATTAAGCTCAATATAAATTAGATTAAATTTGGTATGAAAAGATAACTTGGTATGGGTCTCTTTGTTTCATTTGTAGGCTTTTAAAAGTTTTATATTCTCGGGGCTATTTTACTCCGCTTTATTTAAAGTTTACTGACGATAAGTTGTCCTGTTGTTGCATCTATACCAACAATCCGTTGTTTTGTTTCCGATTGTCCCAATCGATATTGTAATACTTCATCGTTTTTATTTTCATCATACTGTCTTGACCATTGTAAAAAGGCATCGGCCTCTTTTAAGGCAGGTATTACGTTCTCTATAGGTTGAATAGTTGCAGAATCATAGGAGTAAAGAAGTTCTAGGTCAATACGAGGAGACCCTAATGTATCGATGAATCCCGTCGTTTTGTTTACGCCAACGTAAAAATGTTCCCCCTTTATTTGTAAGCCATGAGCTACGTGCAGCGGAAAAGTGAAAAATGCACGGTTCACTTCATTAAAGGATGGTTTCTCGATTTGCAATTGTAAATAAGGAACATATTCTTTAAAATGTGTCGCAATAAATGTACAAGCAATATCGCGACAAGTTTCGAACGAAAGATCCAGTTCACCTGTACGCTCTTTAAACCATATGAACTCCATTAATTTCCTTGAATGCTTATCAACCTTCGCCTTCACCGTATCCTCCATACGTTCAAGCAGGAAATTTTCCATCGATTTATCTTTCGGAGCTTTCCAATCTTTTTTTCGCCATACAATGCCGAGTGTATTTTCATCCATTTCGACTTCCCTTAGCTTTTTCATACAATCTGTTACACCTATAATATTTTCAAGTGTCTTCTGCTTTTCGAGTGGTTGTACATTTGGAAATTTGGTGAAGGAAGCTACATCTTCCTCAACTTCCTCTTCAAATAATGCTTTTCCATCAATTGCATTAAATGACTGGTATACAATTGGACTCTCGTAAATCGGGTACAGACCAGACTGTGCAACAGAATAATTGTCACTAACTAAATACTTCATCGATAAAGTCCATGGGGCTGTAAATGCTTGTTGTAAAATCCTGTCGTTGCTAGCAAGCTGCGTTGGGAACTTTGGTGGAGCTTTCGTGTAGCCATTGTACTTAAAATCAATGATTTCTCCGTACTTGGAAACGATTATTTTTGTGTAGTAGCTTGCAAGAGGATAGCCTCCCACAAATTGTTCATATAAAAATTTTGTTTCATCCTCTTTTTCAATGATAGTAGACACAGTTAAATAATCTAATGCTTCAGTGTATTGCTCTGTTAAAAATTGTTCTGCAATGGCTTGCTGCTGCTGCGTTGTGACAAGTGTACCTGTTGTCGAAGGAGGCCTAGTTAAATCTAATAATTTTCCGTTCGGATCAAGCGACACTTCAATTCCTTCTTCTAAATCGTCTGTCGACCACATAAATGTAGCTTGTTCGTTTGAATAATCCTCTACTAGTAATTGATAGTTATCAGGAATTGACACAAAGTTTAACGCTAATTTCGCTAGTTGTTCCTTTAGCATATGTATCACTTCTTTCTGTTTAATTGGCTTGTTCATGCGTTGTTCTAGTTGCTTTTTTAATTGGATACGACCACGATGTAAATACATTTTGATCGTATTGATTGGCTTATCTAGGAGATAGGCGATTTCTTGTACTTTAAAATCATAAAAATAAAATAATATAAATACGGTTTGATAATCTTTTCGAAGTAAAGACAATGCCTCATGGACAAATTCGTAGTTCATTGATTGTTCTTGTTCAATTAGCTGTTGCTGTATAAGCTCGGTTTCCACTACTAGTATTCGCTTTTTTTGTCGTAGAAAAGTAAAACATTGTCGTATTAAAATCTTAAACAGCCATGTAGAGAAATATTTTGGTTCTTTTAATTGATGCATTGATTTGAAAGCTTGCAGCAATGTTTCTTGTACAATATCTGATGCGTCTTCTCTGTTACCAACATAGGAGTAAGCTTTTGCGAGAAGCTTAGACTTTTCAGCTTCTACTAGCTGCTCAAATGCAGCTTGCTGACCGTCGATAGCTGCTCTTACTAATTGTTCCATTTAAATACCTCCTATTATTGTAAGAGTAACATTTTAGATGAAAAGGTTTCACTAAATAATAAACTTTTTTGTTTTTTCTTATATTTTGTAGAGAATTGCAATAATGGACGACTAAACGACACTTTATCAAGGTGAATGTATGTTGAAAAAATATTTTGACTAATCAGCATTCTCGGTGAAAAAGTAAAAAATAGATACGAGCGATTTTTCATTATGAGAGATTGCTTTTTCTATTGCAGCTAACGGGGTAGCATTCCTTTAATAATTGAACTAATCTGCTAAGTAAAGCATTTAAGTTTATGAATAAATGCACTTAAACTCCCATGAAAATAAAATCTCGGGCATTAAAAAAGTCCATGCTAAAATAAACGTGACCTTTATTCAAAAAAATGGTAGCGCCTAAATAGAAATTTTATTTTAGATTGTATTAGGAAGCACCAAGTTCAGTGATGGTCACATAGTAACCCAAACTTTCAAGTCTCCTAACAGAATATCGAATAATAGATTGTTCTTTTTGTTTATCAAAGTAGTCTTCGCTTAAGTCTACATACATTTCTTTCCGTGTTAAAAGGTAATAAGCAGTGCGTAAGATGGCATGAGCAACGGATATTCCAGCTCATATTTATTGCCTTTCTCCATAGTAGAGAGGATTTCCTTTTGCCTGCACTTTCATTGTGTCCAGGTACTAGGCCTGCCCAAGAACAGAGATGTGCTGCACTTGGAAATTGCTTGTTTACATCAGTTCTGATTTCAGCTAGGATTTGTTCTGCCATTCGAGTGGCGATTCCAGGAATAGAATCCAATCTTTCGATATCTTCTTGGTGTGTGGAAAGTCGGCAAGCTACTTCTTGATTTAACAATTCAATTTGTGCAGTCAGAAAGTCAATATGAGTAAGAATGGTTCTGATCATTAGTCGTTGATGTGGTTGAACATAGCCACGAAGTGCGAGTTCCAGCTCTGCTTTTTTCTTTTTCATCGTCCGTCTAGCGAAGCCAGCCAACTTTTCTGGATCATCCTCACCTTCGGCAATCGCACGAAGCATATCAAAAGAGGAAACACCCATCACATCTGATACAACAGAACCAAGTTTAATATTCGCACCTTCGAGTACTTTTTGAATGCGGTTATGTTGTCTCGCGCGTTCTTCAATCATACTCCGGCGATACCGAACTAATTCTCGCAATTCACGTTGGGTGCGATCTGGAATGAAGCTAGCTTTGAGTAATCCATGACGAAGTAACTTGGCGATCCATTCCGCATCTTTAACATCAGTCTTACGACCAGGAACTGCTTTGATATGTTGGACATTTACAACTAAAAATCCGATACTCTCAGCCTCGAGTATGTTTACAATAGGCTTCCAAAATACATCTGTACCTTCCATAGCTACGTGCGTATAACCGTGTTCTTTAATCCAATCAATTAATTCAAAAACCAGCGCTACACCATAGAAGATGAAAATGTATTCAGAACGGGTATTGAATACTACGGCTGGGAGAGGAAGGTAGAAAAACTATGATGCCTTGAGCCCTCGGTGTATCACTGACTGTCGCTCCCTCAAGGGAAGCACTCATGGGAGATTCATCCTACTCAGGTTGCTGCACCAGCCTCTAATTTGATTGGCCGTAGAAAGGATATTTCTAATGGAAGTCATCATTGAACCTGCATGTGGCATGGATATTCATAATGATTCGATTACCGCATGTATTATGACATCAGAAGGTAAAGTGATTCAAACATTTTCTACTAAAACGGTTTTTCTATTCGCTACATGGATGGCTAACAGGCGCGTTTATTTAGGAACGCGTCTTTTTCTTTTAAAGGGTCATTTTGTTGAATAAGAGTGGGAAATATAAATCCAAATATATAGTATTATCGATTCTAAGGAATATTCTATGTAATAATATATATATGAAGTTTTGTAAGGAGGAGATGCTATGAGTATAGTAGATTGATTACTCAGATTTTAAATAAGAGGAAGGTGGTTAATCAAATTTTATAGAGGTGTTCAAATTGAATAATTTAATGATTAATGCTGATTTTAGTAAATTATGGTGTCATAATATATCTAAAATCCTAAGTGAACGTTTTCGCGAACTAATCATACCTATTATCATATTGGGTCTGTCTGGATCGCCATTAATGACTTCATTAGTGCTTTTATTTCAGAGAATTAGTTCCGTGTTTTTTTCTATTCCAATAGGTACTTGGATTGAGAAAAAGAACCTTGTTTTGATTTCTTCAATCTGTAATTTAATATATGCTATATTATTGTTTCTATTGGCATATTTAGTAACAATCGATATAACGAGCCTTTTTGTTATTGGGCCAATATTATTTTTCATGGGTTTAGTGGGATTGATGTTAAATATTGCCCTTTCAGCTATGGTACCTAAAATTGTTGGGAGGCAACGTTTATTAAGTGCTAATAATTCATTAGAAGCTGCTGATGCGATTGTAACCTTAATTGGTCCAGCCTTAGGTGGAATTATACTTGCGAAATATGGCCCGAACATTACCTTAACTATTTGTGGTAGTTTATTACTTATTTCAATGTTATTTATTACACTCATAAAATACCGAAATATAAGTGAGGAAACGGATGATAAGCCCATGAAGGGAAAACAGAAACTGAAGAGTTTCATTCGGGATTCCCAAGAAGGTGTAAAGTACCTCTATGCTAATGGAGCTCAAATTGTATCGACGATTTCGGCTTTGGTACTCGGATTTTCAACCAGTTTTATTGTGCTTAGTGTTATCATTCATTCTAAGTATACTCTCCATTTTTCAGAAGAGTATATTGGAATACTGTTATCTTGTGCTGGTATAGGCAATGTCGTTGGCGTACTTATAATGAACAAATTTAAAAATACAAACTGGTTATACTTTCTCAGTACTTTAATGATCATATCTTCATTTGGAATCTTATTATTGATATCAAATTCATTTATCGTCATGTGTTTCGGAATGATAATCTTTGATGGGGCACTTTCTATGGCATTTGTTGTTCAGATAACTGTTCAACAGGGCATTACTCCAGACCATTTGATCGCCAGGGTTCGAAGTTCCATATACGTTTTAGGTGGAATTGCAGCAATGTTAGCGACTATACTATCTGGTTTGATTTCTGAATGGAACTCTATGGTAGCCTTGGCATTTGGATCATTGGTTTTATTAGTCAATGGCTTGTTTATTTTTAAATATAAAAAACAAGGAGTAGCAATGGATAAAATCAGTCCAATTTATGCAGCATCCAAAAGTAGCTGAATGATGGATTTAATAAAGGTAAGGAATTATACTTCATTGTTCTACCGTTAAAGTTATTAGTAAATACAAGAGGAGTCCACGTTGAAATGTATGTATTTAAAGACCCCAAACACGTTCCTTTTTCTATAATGTTTTGAGCAAAACTATATACTTATTGCAAATGAATTCTAATAACGTTATCAAAAATCAAAGGAACTTTCTAAAATAAGAGCTTGCTATCCATGCATTTATATAATGAGGAAAAGGGGGAGATTAGATGGAACGAGTAAGCTTTTATAATCAAAAAAGGTTTGAACGTGATGTAGAGAAAACTTTCACTTCTCAAAGAGACATCATCCAAAGACTTATTCCGGGTGCAGATATACAACACGTTGGTAGTACTGCTATACCAAATAGTCTTACTAAGGGAGATTTAGATATACAGGTTCGTGTTTCTGAATTCCAATTTAATCAAGCTGTTGAAACACTCTCTACCGTATATGAATCCAACGATGGAAGTATAAAAACAAATGAGTTTAGGGCATTTAAAGATGATGCGAATATTCCACCTTTAGGTATACAACTTACTGTTATAGGCTCAGAATTTGATTTCTTCTGGAAGTTTCGAGATGTTTTACTGCAAAATGAACTATTTAAAATAGAGTATGATAATTTGAAAAGGGAGTTTGAAGGAAAAGACATGGAAGCTTATAGAGAAGCGAAAAATGATTTCTTCAGCAAGATAATACAGACTTCTGAATTCAGGCAATTGAAAACCAATGTTGATAGAAATGTCTAAAATTTATTCTAAGTTTGAATATATAATTATTCAATAAACGAGAGAATTGTGAAATGATGTACTTAAATTAAAGGGTGCTTTTCTTGAAGAACATTGAATTGCGTAAGCAACTCTTTTTTCTTTATTGAACTCCCATGAAAGAACTTAATCATCTTCCATTTTCTGTAGTGTAGTGCTGATTTTTGCGCTTCATGGATGACTAACGGGCACTTTTCCGTAATAAGGAAAGTGTCTTTATTCATGGAAAGGGCCATATTATTGAATAAGAATAACAAATTTTTAAGATTTGTTACCAAACGATGGTTTGGAGGCTTTATTTAATTCAAATAACGAAGCAGAATACTTTATTAAAGCGAAGATAAATATTTAAAACAAATGAATGAACATTATATGAATAAGATGGTTATTAATACATTAAATGGTTTTAATTCGTATGGAGGGTATTTATGCATGATTTTTATTTAATAAAAAAGACCGAAACACAAGATGAAGATTTTTTCGAATATTTTTGGAGAGATAAAGAGCATTACAAAGATTTAATTGTTGATTACATTGGACTTGAAGATAACATAGTTGAATATATCTATGATTCACTTACATGGATTCCATGCAGGAACCCTTGCTTGCCTGGAATGCCTAAACACATAGGCTTTAATAACATTGGCGTCACCCTATTTGATGAGCATTCGGCTACTTCCCTTATTTCTATTTTTACTGCTTGGAGTGATTTATTAAAAAATGGTCCAAAAGAAATCCTAAAAATGATTTATTACCATAATTACTCCGAGGATGAATTAGTGCGTTTCGATAGAGACTATACGATAGCGAAATTTGATAAATTCAGTTCTATATCCAAACAACTGTCTGAGGGCAATTATTATATATATCATTGTGGGATATGAAAATCAAAAACTAATTTTACTTTGAGCAGAAAGCGATAAGAGTTTATCCTGATTAACAATCATTAAGCAAAAATCGTTACCAAACACTGTTTTGGGAAGGTTATATATACTATAGACTGGAATTCATTAAGTATTTAGAAGGTGGTGTTGTTAATTGGAAAACAAAGAAATAATACTTAATATCTTAAATGAAATCAAAAATGGAAATATACCTGTTCATACAGATTACAATTTAAACTTAGACATGTGGGCAGATCTTATTGAATATATGCATGATAGAACGTATATTGCCGATGTTTCAATTTATTGGTTTGGTGATGATGATACATATAACGATGAAAGGGTTCACTCTGTTGATCTAACTAAAGTCAGACTGACAACTTTTGGAGAGAGATTTTTAACTAAAGAAATGAATTAATTATACAAATTAAATCAAAATAACCCAAATGAAGTTAAGGAATAACCCCCCATTCATTGAATTAGGGGTTATTTTGGTTGCTAGTGATCAGTATGTCCCCAAACCATGCTTTGAGGACGTTTTATATTCAACTAACGTAATCCAAATAGTTCAATAAAATATGGATTAATTTGGTAAAATAGATTCGGAAGGGAGGAAATGTAGTGAGAAATTTTATTTCTGTTTTCATAATAATTGTTGTAGTCGTCTTAGTAATTAATATAAACATCGACAAAAATGATAGTTTCTCTATTAATAATGTTGAGAAACAATGGAACCGTATTGCATCTGTGCTTGATAATACGTGGGATGAATTTGGTTTATTTAGTTTTCAAGTAACCCCAGATTCAACAATTTTAATTGAAATGGATGAAACTAAAAGTGAATTACAATTGATAAAGTATTTAGAGGAAAATGTAAATAAAACAGATTTGAACCAATACAACATTGAAATTACTAAAAGAAGTTTACATGAAGTTGAGACAGAGAGTTTTATGATGGAGGTTTCAGGTATTGTATCTGATTATTTACAAGAAAAAAATTATCACGATGTGGACCTTTACCACCCTTCAATGGAACCTACACCGATACTAAAAATATCAATTCCTAAGTCCAGTGAACAATCTAGCGAAAACATGAAAAAGGAGCTAGAAGATGTATTAGCTTCCAAGAGCGCCGAACTACCAAACAAAGATATTTCCTATGAAATCCAGGTGATAGAGAATGTTGATGAAAGTACTATTGAATCAGATGCCTTAATCAGTGATGTTGTTGAAGATATTCAAGGAACAGAAAACCATTTAATTATTTCTGATACAGATATTTTTAAAGGAAATGGTATCTATAAAATGTCTTGGGCGCAACCATCAGATTCGAAGGACTATAAATTTCATGTTACAAACAATACAGGGACAAAAGTAACCGTGCAAATTCAACAGAGTAGTCACACGCAAACTTATAATTTAGTGGCTAATGGTTCTACTACATGGGTCCAATCAGCTGCTTCTTCTGGTGACCATGCAATAGTGGTCACAACATCTGATGGACGGATTTTTAAAGGGGATGTTTTTGTCAGTAGATCTGATGTTCCATTGAACTAATTAGAAAGACTTTAACAAAGTTAATTTTTTAACAGGGGATTGAGTGCAACAAAGATTTATAGCGTATACATAAATAAACCTGCCAATTCAAATAGTGAAGGGCTTGTTCATTTCAATTTATGGGTAGAGAATCTTCAACAAGAGGTTGAACGATTAGCAGAATTGAAGTACTGTTTTATTTTAAAAAATGGTGAGGTCATTTATCGTGTAGAGAATGGTTATTTGTGTAAGATTAATGCACCTGAAGGAACAATCATTGAATTACGTGATAACAAAGAAATTTAAGGACTATTAATTAATTGGATTTTGTAGATCGTTCGGGCTTCTCATATTAAAGCAGTCGGTAAAATGTTGAAAATGAGGGGGAAATTATCTTAACGCGAAATAGTCATTTATTGGGTTGTGCATTTCATCCGGAATTAACCGTGATTCAAGAATTCTAGAATATTTTGTATCCTATGGTATGACTTGCGAAATCTGTTTTCATATAGTACAGTATGGTTAAAATGTAAATAACTGAACACGATGATGGGAAGTAGTAGCAAGCACGTTTTTTTTAGAGAGTCAGCGTTTGGTGGAAGCTGATAGAAGCACTTGTGAATCCGTCCTGAAGTTGCACAGTCGAAGTAATGTAAGTAGGCTGTAGCCGGCTAAAATGCCGTTATGAAATAAGTGGATTAGGTATATGCCTAATCAATTAGGGTGGCAACGCGGGTAGCTCTCGTCCCTTTTTAGGGATGGGGGCTTTTTTGTGTTTATTTTGATTCAAAGCAGAGCTATTCGAGTTTAGCTTGCAACGCAATTACACCAAGACTTAATGGATGCAGTGTCATTAAACTACTGGAGGTATGACTATGTTAGATATTAAACGCGTACGCGATAATTTCGCGGAAATTAAAGAAATGCTATTAACACGTAATGAAGATTTAGGCAACTTAGATGACTTTGAGGATTTAGATACAAAGCGTCGTGAGTTAATTGCTAAAACAGAAGAATTAAAAGCAGAACGAAATAAAGTATCTGAACAAATTTCAATTATGAAACGCAACAAGGAAAATGCAGATGAAGTTATTGCTCGTATGCGTCAAATAGGCGATGAAATTAAAGAGCTAGATGTTCAACTAAATGATGTTGAAGAGCGCTTTAAAGATATGATGATGCGCTTGCCAAACGTTCCACACAAATCTGTACCAGTAGGGACAACAGAAGACGACAATGTAGAAGAATATACTTGGGGTGAAATGCCAACATTTGATTTTGACATTAAAGCACACTGGGATCTTGCTACAGATTTGAAGATTGTTGACTTTGAACGAGGTACAAAAGTAACAGGTAGCCGTTTCTTATTCTACCGCGGGCTTGGAGCTCGTTTAGAACGTGCATTAATGACATTTATGATGGATTTACATGCAGAGGAGCATGGTTATGAGGAAATGCTACCACCTGTCATTGTTAATCGTAATAGCTTGACGGGTACTGGAAATCTTCCTAAATTTGAAGAAGATGTATTTAAATTAGAGGAAACAGATTATTTCATGATTCCAACGGCAGAAGTACCTGTAACAAACTTCTATCGTGATGAAATTTTACTGGCTGAGGCTTTACCACAAGGCTTTGCTTCCTATAGTGCGTGCTTCCGTTCAGAAGCAGGCTCTGCGGGTCGTGATACACGTGGTTTAATCCGTCAACATCAGTTCAACAAAGTAGAACTAGTTCGCTTTGTAAAACCAGAGGAATCATACGAACAATTAGAGCTATTAACAAATCATGCGGAAAAAGTATTGCAATTACTAGGCTTACCATATCGTAAGCTAAAAATGTGTACAGCTGATTTAGGTTTTACTGCAGCGAAGAAATATGATTTAGAAGTTTGGATTCCTGCACAAAACATGTACCGTGAAATTTCTTCTTGCTCTAACTTTGAGGATTTCCAAGCACGACGAGCGAATATCCGCTTCCGTCGTGAGCAAAATGCAAAACCAGAATTTGTTCATACATTAAACGGTTCAGGTCTTGCCATTGGTCGTACAGTTGCCGCTATCCTAGAAAACTATCAACAAGCTGATGGAAGCGTAGTAATTCCTGAAGTTTTAAGACCATACATGGGTGGTAAAGAAATAATTACGCCAAAATAAATAACGAGTAAAAGCAATTTTAGATATCCTTTAACAGGTAATTGTATTGCCTTTTTATCGATTTACAGATGCTTTTAATAGTATCAGGTGGTGTAAACCCCGTGGAATTGAAAAAAATCCTTTATTTCTTAAAGGAAATTTAGCGACAAAAAAGATGTTACTATAATCAAGGATGGGGTGCATTAGAAAAAATTTAGAAATGACATTTTGCAGCTCTTTCGCATTTTCCACTATTCTGCAATCGAGCGCTTTTCTGTAATAAGGAAAGCCCTTTATTCATGGAAAGGGACAGATTGTGACATAATAATACATTTCATAATTGGGGATTTATGTTAAAATATAAAAAGTTATGAAATAATGAACTAAAACTAAAGTCTGTCTTAAAATTGAGGGAGAACTAAGTTGAAAATTATTATAGTAATGCTTGCTTTAATTGTAGTAGCGATTTCAATGTACGGATTAATGACAAAGGATTTTTCATATGGTCCAATATCATCTTTATTGCTTGGAATTCTCTTTGCAATTATGGGAATTGAATAATATAAAATGAAAGGAAAAGATGGTTGGGGAATGTTTCTTATAATAGGATCTTTGTTAATTATTGTGATGGCTCTTTTTAGTTTTTAATTATGTTTGAGTGGCATTAACAACTAATGGAGTACTAATGAACAATTCGAAAACATTGTAAGTTGTTATTCTATAATTGGGCACAATTCTTGTACATGGAATTGTGTCTTCTTTAGTTATGTGGTATTTCTTACTTAATTGTGCATTAAATCAAAATGAAGAGTCTAATAAAATAAAGCTAAAGTTTTTAAAAAGCAATTATGGTAACAAGTCCGAAGATGATATATTGGTATTCGTAGTATAAGATAAGGAGTAAGACTATGAATGAATTTAATAAAACGTTGACATTTGTAAATGAATTACTTTATGAACCGAATCATTTAACTATAAAAAACATCCGAGAGGAATCCCAAAATTCAGATTACGGGGCTGGGGTATTTCAGTTAAATTCTATATCTGTTAGATTTAGAGTCGCAAAAATAACACCTAACAAGGTAGGACAATTTGTTTCCTTTTGGGAAAAGGATGAAGCTAATAAAAATCAAGCATTCTCATACGATAATGCCACTGATTTACTAGTAATAAACACTTTTAATAATACTGGTGATTTTGGCCAATTTGTTTTTCCAAAAGAAGTTCTTTTAAAACAAAACATCCTTAAAACTGCTAATACAAAGGGGAAAATGGCTATTAGAGTTTATCCTAGTTGGGATACTCCCACAAGCAAACAAGCAATAGCAACTAAAAAGTGGCAATCACCATATTTTGTTAAAATGGAAGCTGCTACTAGTTTATCAATACTTGAGCTATTAAAATTATACTCCTTCTAAAATTAGATATCTTTAACTGTGTCATTCAAATATTTACTGTACATTTCGAGGGCATATACAGTAGTTTATTCCACAATTGGGCACAGTTCTTTAATAAAGAATGCGTCTTTTTCCATAAAAGGGCAGATTGTGGAATAACAAACTTATAAGAAATGTTTACCAAACGACGGTTTGGGAACTATCCAACTCTGATATAATAAATAAATTTTAATAGAAAGGGAGGGAGGGAAATTTAGTGATAACTCTAACTGAATTAGGTGTCGATTTTAACGATGAACTAACACCTTTTTTTCAAGTAAATTCAAACAATAGAATTCGCTTTGGATTATCTGAAATTTCATACGTAGAATTAAAAAGTATATTAGACTACATTTTTAAAAAAGTTGATACTGTTGATATGGTTTATTTAGTTGCCAATATAATATCTAATAAATATATCTATACTAAAACAGCCGTAAGAAAATCTATTTTTATTCGAAATTGGGAAGAAATAGTTGAAGAGAATGAAGAGGATTGTAACGTCTATGCAATCGTTAAAAATATAGATATAACTCAAGTTCAAAAATATGCTTTATCTATTTATAAAGGCCGACGTGCAGCATACTTGGCTTTCTATCTTAAAGACCGATTGGTGTATATTAGTACTGATGTAGTTGATATTATATCTGATGATGTACAATTTATAAGCCATTTAAAAGAGAAATTCTCAAATCTTTATAATAAATTTTATGAGTGATTATCTTCATAAAATCATATTCAAAATAACGTTCCCAAATACAAGTTTGGAGAAAGCGCGAAATCTAAGAAATGCTGTTAAACCAACATTTATTGGATTTTACTTTGAATATTGTTTATACATCTTTTTAAGCAAATATATAAACAGTGCTACGATAGTACTTTTCAAGATTATGCAGAGTGTGTTATCTGAATAAAAACCTGTATATTGACGCTTTAAAACTGCATTTTTTATTGTTCCTATACTTCAATTACAGGGCCTTTTATTCTTGAAAAGGGATTGTACCTTCTTCTGCTAAAGGGCTATTTTATTGAATAACATTTTTGTGAAATATTACTTATTTTTCATCTTTATTCATGAGCTACATCAGAAGCTTATCTTAATAAAAAAACAGTGGAACTCTTTACATTTATTGAAATGATGGTGTACGAAAACTCCGGTTTATCATAACTAGAAAGGAATATTTTTCACAGTAATTTTTGTATACTCTGATTCCGTTCTTTTTATTTACGCTATCTACTTGACGGGAAGTAGTTCAAACTGTATTACTTGCAATATTTAAATGTTTTGCAATTTGTGCGATCCTTAAACCTCGCTTTTTTAATGGGTGAATCTCAATATATAACACTAGCTTCTCCTCCATTGATACAGCCTCCTATAAACAGAATATTTCTAGTTTATAAGATTTGGCGAATTTTTGGCGAAAAGTGTTCATTCGATTCAAACAGTTTCTGTTGATTCTATTTTAGCTGTTACATTCATCTCCTTTTTCATATACATTGAATAAAAGTATACTTACGATATACTGATTATCTTGAATCCATTGATTATAAATTCCACCATGCTCTTCTACAATTCTTTACTGATACTTTTAGTGTAAAAGGTTCTATTCAATGGAAAAATACTATTATATCAATAAATGATGCCAGAACTGTAGGTGCGATTGCGAACATTCCTGCAAATGCTAATAAGCAAAGTTGGTTAGGGGTTTATTCTGATTTTCTCTCTCGATACTATAATGTAACGAAAAACCCTATTGGCCAGGTTATTAATTCTTATTATAGTAACTATGCTACACCAATAAGCGATTCTCTTGTTCAAGTCACATATAGGTAATAAAAAAAAGGGGAAGGCTCTGTGGTAGTGACCTCTTATTGATAGGGAAATTAACTATCCCAGTAATCTCCTCGGTACTTTTTTTCATGATTAACGGAGATTACTCTCCACAATCGTATCTTGAGAAGTGAAGCAAAGGCCCGTCATTTTTAATCATGCTAGAAAAGTAAGTGTCATCAAGTCCAGAATTTATTCTGGGCTTTTTTGTTGTATCTTTTGAAAACCCCTTGCTATGCGAGGGGTTCTAAAGAGCTTCTAGCTATGGACAAGAAAAAACCCCCAGC